>NZ_JBITPF010000039.1:0-163941 GCF_050468025.1 Neobacillus sp. NRS-1170
TCACCGAAAATGTCTTTCATACTACTTATGAAGGACAATACTTGAAGGATTTTCATCGGTAATGTCTTTCACATTATCAAACATCACAGCAAAAGCGCCCGTACCCCGAGCGCCTGCGCTTTCCTTAATATTATACTCTTTTAGTATGAAAATAAAAGGTCGCTGATTTTATCGGTCAAACGTTTTTCTGTGAAGTAAGCATGCAATAGTTCATTTTCATCCAATCTACCCTTTTCCCGCCCATCCACTTCCACTATAATCGGGTGCTTGCAGCCGCGTTGGAATTTTTCTAAAACATGAATGAGTAATTCCTGTTCATCCGCTTGGATAGGCTTCAAATTGTGCAGGCTGGATTTTTTTCCGTAATGGCGCTCTAATAAAAATCGCATGAAAATATAGCGCCGTTGCTTCCATTCGTGGTATAGCGAGAAAAATAAGAATGCAATGATGATCCAAACATTGAGATGAGTGGGAGCCGCTGCTAAGATCGCGATGGAAAATAGAAGTAAGCTGCCAAACGATAGCAAAAGCGTAATGCGATGGGCGCTCGGAAATGAATTTTTTAAGGATAGCAGCAGGAAAACCAGCTTGCCGCCATCAAGAGGCCAGACTGGGAATAGATTAAACAGAAAAATCATCAGATTATAACTTAAAAAGAGGCTAAATAACTCTTCTGAAATGAGATGAAAGGATAATAAACCGTATGCCAGTCCAACCATCCAAACATGCTGGAGCGGCCCGGCGATGACCACAATGGCCTCCTCTTTTAACGGCCGGTTGCCATGCTCATCCATTTCAGCCACCCCGCCAAAAGGCAGCAGAGTAATTTTTTTGATTCTCCATGAAAAAAAAGAAGCTGCAGCAGCATGCCCCATTTCATGAATGAAAATAATCCCAAGGAGTAAACAAACTTCTAGGAAATGTGCTGTAGCAATCGAAAGTGCAATCACAATCCACAACAATGGATGGATATGAACATGACGAAGTAAATATATCGCTCTATTCAAATCGAATCACCTGAATTGGGTCGATGAAATCATCGCCTTTTTTTATCGCAAAATAATATTTGCCTTTTGATTTATCTTCGCCAGTGGAGGAAGATACGGAGCCAACCACCGTTCTTTTTTCAACAAAGTCATATAAATTAACCTTAATCGTGTCCAAATTTCCGTACCAGGTTTCGGAACCGTCTGAGTGCTGAATGATGACTGTATTCCCCAGCCCATCTTTCACCCCAGTAAAGCGGACGAAGCCATCATTGATCGCTTGAACCCCGGCTCCTTTTTGCGTCTCGATCATGATGCCCTGACCATTTTTCTTAAAATTCTCAAGGAGTCGTCCGGAAACCTCCACAGCCGATTTGTTTTGAACAACCTCTTTTTTGTCGGCTTTATCGTCCTCGATAAAAGGCAGGAGGGCAAGCGGTTTGCCAAACTTATCCTCGTACCACTTGGATACAGTGGCAAACTTAAAGTCCTTGTCCATTGTTTTGACAATCGCATCCCTTGCCGGCTCCAGTGAGGCTGTTTGATTGCGAAACAGGATAGCTACTACTAAAAACAGGAGGATAGACGCTAAGATTTTAAAGAAAAAGACTTCCTTCTTAAATAAGGGATGCCCGTCGTCTCCATTCGACCCTGAAGAGGTAAACTGATTAAATCCGTATTTATCATCATCATCACCAGGCCAAGCAATATGTCGTTCTGGACTTTTCCCCTGAGTCCCTTGAGTCCCTTGTTCTTTTTTTCTTCTGGCGATTCGCCGCCGTATTTCATCCGCTGAAGACCGAGCCATATCCATCAACCCTTTTCCCGCTTTTTGTACAAGTCTATGAGCAGGATTTAAAGAGTATGACTACAAAAAAAAGCCTGTCTATATTTAATTAGACAGGCTTAACTATTATCGAACTCCAAAGAACTTTTTAAGTTTTGTAAAGACGCCTTTGTTTGCTTCTTCAAGCGGCTGAAGCGGGATGGATTCCCCTAGGATTCTTCTAGCAATATTCCGGTAGGCAATAGATGCCTTGCTGTTAGGATTTAAAGCAATCGGTTCGCCGTGGTTTGAAGCTTTAATAACTTCTTCATCGTCCGCGACAATTCCAATTAGCTCAATGGATAAATGCTGGGTGACTTCGTCTAAATCGAGCATGTCACCGCTCTTCATCATATGATTGCGAATTCGGTTCACAACTAATCTTGGAGATTCCATGCCCTTTTCTTTTTCAAGGAGGCCAATAATCCGGTCGGCATCGCGTACGGCAGAAACTTCAGGCGTTGTGACGACGATGGCTTTATCCGCGCCAGCAATAGCATTTTTATAGCCTTGTTCAATTCCGGCAGGACAGTCAATAATGATATAATCGTAATCCTGTTTTAATTCGGTGATGAGCTCTTTCATTTGCTCTGGATGAACAGCCGATTTATCAACAGTTTGAGCTGCAGGCAATAAATACAATAACCCATCAAAACGTTTATCCTTCACTAAAGCTTGATGGATTTTGCATCTTTTTTCTACAACATCAACCAAATCATATATAATTCGGTTTTCAAGTCCCATTACGACATCTAAGTTTCGAAGACCGATGTCAGTATCCACTAAGCATACTTTTTTCCCTTGCAGGGCGAGTGCAGTACCAATGTTCGCAGAGGTTGTTGTTTTGCCCACTCCGCCCTTACCGGATGTAATTACTATTGCTTCTCCCACTTTAATGTCCCCCTTCTAATCTATTTAAATTAGGCCTTAATTGGATTAAAGCTTGCAATCTATCAATAATGATTTGGCGGTTATCACCTATGTAAGCACATTCCATTTCGCGTTTCTCTACACTTTGAACCGATTCCGGAGTTCGATCAATACAATCGCTAATCCTCAGCTGTGAAGGTTTCATGCTCGAAGCAGCGATGACGGCTTCATCATTGCCAAAATAACCGGCATGGGCCACTCCCTTTAGTGTACCCATAATAAATATATTTCCTCCTGCAATCACCGTTCCACCAGGGTTTACATCACCAATTAACAGTAAATCCCCTGGAACCTCTAACACCTGTCCAGAACGAATAATACGTGACACGGTCACGACCTCTGTTTCCGCCTTTAAGCGATTGGCCTCTTCTTTTGTGATTACATTCGCTTCAATATCATCAACAACTAAATTCTTTTTTTGCCGAATTAGTTCTTTTAATTCTTCCTGCTCCGTCTCTGTTAAATAACGATTGCCGATTTCCACTTTAACAGATATTATATGCTGCTCATCCTGTGTCTGGGAATTGGCAGAAAGCTTTTGGTCTAATTCTTTTTTTAACTCCTCATAGGAACAGCTGTCATCAAGATGCAGGACAAGTCCATCCTTTGTACCTTTTATTGTAACATTTTGCCGATTTTTCATGGAGATTTTTCACCTCATAATTAAAAAAACAATTTCGGAATAGACAATTAAGGAGAATGACCTATTCCGAATCAAAGTGCAGACTCTTCTTAATAAAATTCGACACGATGCGTCTATTCTCCTCTTTTAAAAAAAAATCATTCATCTCTTAATGCATCGGCATACTTTTCAAAGCGTCTCTTTAATGGATATCCAAAAATCAACACAAAAACCGCATTTAGGATTAGCGTTGGATAAAATCGTAAATTCAAAAAGCCCATAAAATCGAGGTCGGTTACATGAATGAGGAAGTTCATTTCATATACCCCTATCTCCAATAATGCAATGGCAAATATTGAAACGAGGAAGGCAATAATGATATTGGACTGCATGCTATGCATGATTTTCGTAACAATGTAACAGATAAAGGGAAAAAGAAAAAAGTATATCCCGATAATTTCAACATAAACAATATCAAATATCATCCCAAAAATGGCCGCATAGATGATGCCTTGTTTTTTGCCTGTAAAAATTGTTAAAAAAACAAGTGCCGCAAATAAAAAATGGGGAACGATGACCTTACCTCCGAAAACGTTGCCAGGAAAAAATTGAACGAAAAGACTTTCGGCTAGAAAAAGAAACAAAAACAAAAGAGGAAGAAGGAATTTTTTCATAGATCCTTCTCCTTCTCGTTTTCCATATCGGTTATTTCAGGCTGTGTCATCAATCGTTTAATGACTATGACGTTTTCAATATCATAAAAGTCCGCTCCAGGTTTTATTAATGCCGTTTGATTCAGTCCATACTGATCAGGTTTAACCTCGACAACCTTCCCAACGACCAAGCCTTCGGGAAAAACACCGCCCTTACCTGAGGTAATCACATTTTGGCCTTTTTCCACTTTGACTCCAGCAGGAATGCTTTTCACTAACAGTAATTTCTTTTTATCATCAAAGCCTTGAACAAATCCATAAATACTTGTTTCACCTTGAATGGTTACGGATATCCGATTCTTTGGATCCATCGCACTCAATAGCTGCACAGTCGAGCTAAATTGGTTGACTGTCTTCACCTTGCCAATCAGACCTTTGGCCGTAACGACCGCCATATTTTTTTTAATGCCGTTGAGATTTCCTTTATCGATAATAATCATTTCATGCCAACGATCAGGGTTTCTGCCAATAACAGTAGCTGGTAATGGTTTAAAATCTCTCAGGGTCTTTTTTTCACCGAGAATTTCACGCAATTCCTTATTGTCTTTTTTCAGCTCTTGGTTTTCTGCTTCAAGGCTGACAAGATCTTCAATTCGGGATTTAAGTTCTTTATTCTCTTCATATGTATTTTGCAAGTCCTGGAGATTTTCAAAAAAGCCTGCAACGAAATTGGCAGGCTTTGAAACCAGGGATTGAACCCAGCCGGTTGTGTCCTTCACAAATTGTTCCGGCCAGGATAGTTTACTTCTCTCCCTTAAAGAAAACCCAATCAATGCCACGAGAACAATGATGCTGACAAGCAAAATGATCAGTCGTTTATTCAAAAAGAACTGTGGCATGATTATACACCTCTATTTATCTAGATTATTTCGCTTTATTTTTAAATAAGTGAATATGGTCTAATGCTTTTCCTGTACCAATTGCCACGCAATCAAGCGGATTTTCAGCAATTAACACCGGCATTTTTGTTTCTTCACTGATGACTCGGTCCAAATTACGAAGCAAGGCACCGCCGCCCGTTAACACGATTCCCCGGTCCATTATGTCTGCTGCAAGTTCCGGCGGAGTTTTTTCAAGTGTATTTTTCACCGCTTCAACAATCGCAAAAACGGTATCATTTAGGGCTGTTGCAATCTCTTTTGCGGTAATTTCGATCGTTTTTGGCAGGCCTGTTAATAAATCGCGGCCGCGAATTTCCATATTATCGATGCCTTCTGGGGTGCCCGCAGAGCCGATTTCCATTTTGATCGTTTCCGCCGTGCGGTCTCCAATCATTAAATTATAATTTTTGCGAATATAAGAAATAACCGCTTCGTCCATTTCGTCTCCGGCAATACGGATTGATTGGCTTGTGACAATACCGCCTAAAGAAATAATCGCAACTTCCGTAGTTCCCCCGCCGATATCGACCACCATGCTTCCGGTTGGCTCCCAAACAGGAAGATTGGCCCCGATTGCTGCCGCAAACGGTTCTTCAATCGTGTAAGCATCTTTTGCACCGGCTTGTCTAGTGGCATCGATTACCGCTCTTTCTTCTACTGCTGTGATTCCAGACGGTACACACACCATGACATATGGCTTACCAGAGAAAACACTTTTACTTTTTTGAGCCTGACGGATGTGGTACTTCATCATCGTTGCTGTAGTTTCAAAGTCGGCAATGACACCGTCCTTCATTGGTCTTGTTGCGACGACATTACCAGGTGTCCGTCCGATCATATTTTTCGCGTCATTCCCAACGGCAACGATGCTCTTTGTATCTGTCTGCAAGGCCACAACCGATGGCTCACGTAGGACAATTCCTTTTCCTTTTACATAGACGAGGGTATTGGCAGTCCCCAAATCAATTCCTAAATCTCTTGTTCCAATTCCAAACATAATTATGTAGCTCCCTTTCTGATACGAAATGCAAAAATTCCCTGGGCAGGTAATCACCTTTTATATCATGTCTTTTTTCTTATTTTTTTAATTGCTAGGTCTAAAGCAGTCCTAAAAAATCATAACCAAAATTATAGCGTAACGTCAAATAAAAACATAGTGTTATAAATATCCTTTTTCTTTCAAGCTGACAAACTTATTTTCACCGATGATGAGATGGTCTAGAAGGTCGATACCTAGAATTTTTCCACATTCCACCAGCCTTTTTGTGACCTCTATGTCTTCTCGGCTAGGAGTGGGGTCACCAGAGGGATGATTATGCAGAGCAATAACGGAGGCTGCTGACCTCTTCAATGCTTCGCGAAAGACCTCCCTTGGATGTACAATGCTAGCATTCAAGCTCCCGATAAAAATCGTTTGTTTATGAATGACCTGGTTTTTCGTGTTTAAATATAGGCAAACAAAATGCTCCTGCGATAAAAAGCGCATATCGTTCATGACATACTTCGCTCCGTCCTCAGGGGAGCGGATGACGTATCGATCATTAAAGGAAAGATTGGCAATTCTTCTGCCAATCTCTACGGCAGCAAGAATTTGAATGGCCTTGGCTAAACCAATTCCTTTGATTTCAGTAATTTCTTCTAAGGTGGCAGATTTTAACAGCCGCAGTCCCTCGAAATGGGTCAGCAGGCGATTCGATAAATGCAGCACGGATTCATCTTTTGTCCCGGTTCGAAGTAGGATGGCAATCAATTCATGATTCGATAAGCTTTGAGGCCCATGATTGATAAAACGCTCTCTCGGCCTTTCGTCTTGAGGGAAATCACGGATCATTAATGTATTTGTGGACACTTTTTTTCCTCCCTTATGATCGGGAGTTAATGAACTTTTAAAAAGTTAATACGGCAACTGGTAGCCTAACTGCTGCAATTCCCTTACCGTTCTTGCAACGGGCAGACCGACAACCGCAAAATAGTCTCCATGTATTTTTTTGACAAGCATACTTCCAAGCTGCTGAATGCCATATGCACCTGCTTTATCAAGCGGTTCACCACTTTTCACATATGACCGTACCTCTTCATCCGTTAACTCCCAAAACCAAACTTCTGTTTTTTCGTAAAAACGGGTTGAACTTGTTGGAGACATAATTGATACACCAGTAAATACTTCATGCTTTCTTCCTGAAAGGCTTTGTAACATACTAATGGCTTCTGCTTCATCAGCGGGCTTACCTAAGATTCGATTATCCGCGACCACGATCGTGTCTGAGCCAATTACAAAAGATTCAGGATTCTCTTTAAAAATGACCTGGGCCTTTCGTTCGGCTAACTCCATCACGACTTCCTCTGGGGAGAGAGATGGATCAAAGCTTTCATCTACTTCACTGCTTGAGATCGCGAATGTTAACTGGAGAGTTTCTAGAAGTTCTTTTCGCCGTGGAGAAGAAGAGGCTAAAATGAGGTTTTGCATTTAATCACCTTACCTTTTGCATTTGTATAGGGAGATACAAGTTAATCGTATCAGAAATTGAATAAGCAAACAATTTTAATATCCTTAAAGTTTGATGAATTTTGTAAAATTATGCAGAAATAATCAATTTATGGAAGAACTGTGTACAATAAAAAGCCTGCCCTAATTGAGCAGGCTAAATATTATTTTCATTTCCCGGAAAATACCGAAGTTTGTCAGATGCTGACTTACATGGCATTGTATTGAGATATGAAGTTTAATAGATGCTGCTGTGCATCGGTTAAACTTTTAACATTTTTAGACTTTTGATAAGCTTTTATCTTTTCATCAGCACTTGTTAATTCCGTCTTAAGGTTTTTTATCTTCTCATTTTTAATACCGCTGGCTTTTAATTGTTCTTCAATGCCAGCTAGAGATTTCGCTGAATCTGCTGGAATCGTTTTTGTGACGAGAGCACTCGAAGTTGCTCCTGCCAAAGTTTGATAGATGGATGGAAGTTCTTCAATAAAAGACTTTTCTTTATCCGTTACGTTTGAAACTTTCTTTTCATCCAGTAATAACGGCTTTGAAAATACTTCCTCTACTCCATTTTCTTTATACTGATTTCCTAATGCTTTAGCCGTTTCGATTGAATCTGCTAAGCCTAAAAGTAGATAGAACTTACCATTTAATTCAACCGTTTGCGATGGGACGCTTTTCTGTTCTAAGTCTTTTGCGATTTCTTGGGTGCCTTCTTTGGAAGAAAATACTCCTCCTTGAACCACATATGTTGTTAATTGATCGATAGTCGCTGAAGAAGCATTACCTTCAGTTGCAGTTTTTTCTGTTCCTGTTTCCTTTACAATTGGCTGACTCACCGGCCCCTTATTCCCCTGCTCTGAAATGACAAGCTTCAACATGAAAAAGCCAATTGTGGTGCCAATCAGAACCGCGAAAAATGCAGAGATTAATATGGAACCTAAAGGCCGCCCATTTTTCTTCTTAGAGTTAGTCGTAAAGGATGTAAGTATTTTGTGGCTGGTTGTTTTAGGGTTTGAATTATTAGTAAATTTGAATTCCTCAATATCGTTTTCATCCGATTCAGGAATAATCCAGTCAAAGCTCTCATCTACGGACTCCTGTGCGGCAGCAGTTTCAATAATCCCTTCCGATTCCGGCAGCCCTCTATCTATTTTTATTACTTTGGAATAGGGTTCAATGTTGGCTTCCAAATCCTTTTTTGGGGGTTCTTCCTGATAGGACTGGCTTTCTCCATTTAATTTTATCGTGATCGTATTGCCTTTTTTAGGCTTGTCCACTCTACGCTCTCCTCTCTCTTCCGACAGATAATTAGTTTCATCCTATCATAGGAGCAAAAAAAAATAACAAGACTTTTGTCGTCTTGTTATCGTAGAGTTTCGCCAAATTATTGGTTCATTCGCTAACTTGTTCATTAAGGCTGAGTTGCTGCAGTAGCCGGAAACTGGGTTAATGGATTATCTTTACCCGCAGGTGCCGGTGCATCGATTTTAGGCATCTGGGCTGCAAGGTCAGTTAATGTTGGCATGTAGAAGGCAGAGACGGTAAGCAAATAGCTTAACGGTTTATCTTCTTGATCAAGACTCGTGACCTCTTCCCCGCCTGTATAATTGATTGCCTCTACTACCACAATTCGCGGCAGTGACTCTAAAGTTTCAATGAATTTTTCCAATTCTGCATAGGTTTGAGATTCAATCTGAAGCTGAACGGTAATCTTTTTGAGACCGTTTGGGGCAGTAGCTGCAGCCGTCTGTTGAGTTGCTGCTTGATTGCCAGTCCCCTGAGCAGTTGTCGTTTGATTTTGCGTAGCCGCTTGATTCTGAGTACCCTGATTAGTGGCACTTTGGTTTTGTGCTGCCCCTTGATTCGTTCCGGAATTTGCTGCTGCAGCCTCAGGAGCTGGCTGCGTCACATCTGCATCTTTCGTGAAACTCATGGATTTAATTTGACTATTTGAAACAGTTTCAGCTTTTTCAAGATCCAATAGAACTTGTTCCTGGAGTGGCATAACAGGAAGCTGCTTTTGCAGTTCACTTGTATTTTCAGGTTCTGTCTTTTGGGAGTCTGACTTTTTCTTTGTCATCAATTCTACCAGTTTTTGCTCAGTCTGTAGTTCTTGTTGCTTTAATGATAAATCTGATTTCAAGGGTGTTAACGAAAGGAATTGTGCATAGACGAATACCAGTATGATTAATAGGGAACCGCCACCCACAATTATTTTGTCTAGTTTTGATAGGCGGGACTTCATGAGCCTGTCCCCCCTTCGCCCTTCTTCTTACTCAAATCCGTTTTTATAACATCTTTATTAAACTTAATTTCAAATTGTCCAAGGTACCTTGGAAGAATATTTTTATCAGGTTGGGCAGTTGTGCCAGTGGCAGCAACACCTGAATTGTTTACAGTATTCGATGTTGTATTAGTAGTTGAACTTGTAGTACTAGTTTGACCGGCAGCAGCTGTACTCTGATTAGTAGTAGCTGCAGTGCTTGTATTCGTTGTATTTTGAGTAGCAGTTGTAGCTGTGTTTTGGCTGCTAGTATTAGATGCAGTATTTTGACCAGTTGTTTGTGCAGAAGTTGCAGTATTTTCCTTTTTCTCGACAGCAGTTAAAGAGTTAAGGCTGGCATCGGAAATCCATGCAGATTCCTTTAAGTTTTCGAGAAAATAGGCTGCCTCTCTAGCACTGTCAAATTGCACACTAAGTGTTACCGTCCCTGCCTCTGTATAGGCAAAAGATTGTATAAAACCTCGTTCTGGTAATAGAGATGTCAGATGTCTCATCACCGGGATGGTTTGAATAGGGTAGTTTTTCACCCATTCAACGGCAGATTTTAATAACCCAGCTGAAGATGCTACTTGTGCTTGATTGGCATTTTGCTGTTGCTTTTCAGCAAGTTTCTTTGTCGACGCAATTTGACTATCTACAGCTTTCACATCACTTTTAACGGATTGAATCTGCCAAAAGTAAACCCCGCCAATAAGAACTAATGCCGCAACGATCGATGTCAAATAAATAATATTGAATTTTTTGGGCTCTTTTTGAGGAAGCAGGTTAATTTCTACTAGCATCATTGCACCTCTTTTAAAGCAAGACCTAAAGGCATTAATAAATTATTCGGTACACTAATCGGTTTACTGTTTGCTTCCTTTTCGAAATTGATTAATTCAACAGGAATTTCAAATCTTTCTCTCATTTCATCAAAAATTGCCATCAGCATTGGATGGTCGCCATTTAATAAAAACTTGGTGACATCGTGCTTTTCACTATTAAGTGAATATCTATAAAAATCCAATAACTTGTTTATTTCTTTAAAGATGTCTTCAAACTGCACAACCAAATCTTC
The DNA here is from genome assembly GCF_050468025.1 of Neobacillus sp. NRS-1170. Classification (NCBI taxonomy): domain Bacteria; kingdom Bacillati; phylum Bacillota; class Bacilli; order Caryophanales; family Bacillaceae; genus Neobacillus; species Neobacillus sp. NRS-1170. The sequence goes on from NZ_JBITPF010000039.1 coordinate 10,788, forward strand.
CGGTTCCCCCGTATATTTACATACCATTAATCCTAACGTATCACGGGTTATTTCCCATTTGTCAAAATCAAACGGTAAAGCGAAATACCGCATGACTAATGGCACCGTCTCATCAAAGATGCATAAATTGACGCTGGTCAAATCAAATTGGACTGTGAATAGGACCTCACTTTCGCTTGCTTGCCCTAAATGGTAATACAAACGATATAATGAGAGCGGAGAGATATCAGCCGCAACAGGATTTAATTTGAGACTGTTGAGTAAGTCAACATACTCCATTACATTCTGCTCTGGAGCAGCAAATAATAATAAATCCTTTGTTTTACCGTTATCCGGAAGTGAGTAATAATCAAATACCGGTTCCTCGAATGGTAAATGTATACTAGAACCCAGCTCTAAATAAAGATACCCCTTAATCTCATCTTCCTGCACATCTGCTGGAATCGAAACTTTCCGTATAATGACCAGAGGATCTGGTACTATAAAACGAATCGCACGTCTGCGAATTTTCCATTCGTCAATACATTCTTCAAGAATGCTTGAGAGTGAATCAATGTCGACGATTTTTCCATCCGTAATGATTCCAGGCGGTAAAAAGCGCTCATTCCACCTTTGCGGTGTAGGGGGATTCGCTTGTTTCAACTCAAGAAAGCGAATCGAGTGGTCATTTATTACCAGGTTGATTATTCGATTTTTAGTAGAAAAGAGGGAAAATGCCATATCATGAACCCCTTATAAAAAAATTCCTATAAAAGAATTTGAAAATATAAATCTATTAGATCCAAACCCCAAAAATAAGCTGTCAATGTACCGGCAGCAATGAATGGGCCGAATGGAATCGGTTCGCGTTTTTTTACGATCTTAAAAAGTTGGGCTAAACCGCCGATCACAGCTCCGTACAATGTGGAAAGAAAAAAAGATAATAAGACCAATTTTAATCCTAAGACTAGGCCTAGGAGGGCATAAAGCTTTACATCTCCAAAGCCCATACCGCCTTTACTGACAATCATAATGGTTAACAGTAATAAAAACCCAATGACAGCACCGAGTGCACTATCCCACCATGGGTCTAATGGCATGATAATTCGTTCCAATAAAAAAATCCCTGCAAACCAAATTACAATTTTATCAGGGATGATCATATAATGAATATCGGAAACGATGATAATCATAAACATTGAAATTAACGTTAAAGCAACGAATAATTCTCCAGACCATCCAACCAAGTATGGTGCCGCTGCAAACAAGATTCCTGTCAGCAGTTCAAATAATGGATAGATAGGCGAAATCCGCGACTGACAGCCGCGGCATTTCCCCTTTTGAAGCATATATGATAAAACCGGAATTAGTTCTAATGGTGTAAGCTGATGTCCGCAAGTTGGACATGCTGATCTTGGTTTTACGATTGATTTCTTTAATGGAACTCTTAGGCCAACTACGTTGAAGAAGGAGCCTAGGAGGAGGCCATAGCAAAATAGAATAACGTAAACCATTAATTTGCTTTATCAATTAAATCTGCTTCTGTTAAATCTGTATCATTCCAATCAGTATTGGCTTTGTGATTCTTCAAAATAAAAGTGAATTTTCCTCCCGTTGTTGCTTTAGAGATATTAATTGTAAAGTCTCCATCCTTAACATGATCCAAATATTCATCAAGCGGGTCGCTAGTACTAGAAGCAGTGTGGGCAATATCACCTGTAGCTGCATTAGGATGTTCAGCTACATACATTTTTGCAGCATTAATGATTGATAAGCCTTCTTCAGCAGAAGCCTTTTTGTCAGATTTGTTAATAACACCTGTAATCGCAGGAATTGCAATCGCAGCAATAATCCCTAAAATAACAATAACTGCTAGCAATTCAATAAGAGTAAAACCTTTTTGTTCCTTCATATTTAATTTTAAAGCCTGTACCATTTTTTCCGCTCCCTCTGGTTCTATGAACCTAGTATTATTTCTCTATGAGTATACAATAAATGACAGTATTCGAAAAGAGTTTTTTAACATTTTTTGTCTCAAAATATAGATTTTTGTAATAATTATCGAATTATTTGAAATTTTTAGCTCATTTGCTCGAACATTGAGAACATTGGCATCATTATGGATAGGACTATTACCCCTACAACCCCTGCTAAAAAGACAATCATGATTGGCTCAATCAGGGACTTTAGTCTATCTGTACCTGCTTCGACTTCTTTTTCATAGAATTCAGCAATCTTTGAAAGCATTGCGTCTAATGCCCCGGTCCCTTCTCCAATGGATATCATTTGTGTTACAAGAGGAGGAAAGGCCCAGTGATCATTCATTGGCTCAGTCATTGATTGGCCTTTCTCAAGAGAGTCTCTTGATTCACGAATGACCTTTGATATCACTTCATTTTCTACGACTTTTTCCACGATGGCCATAGATTGTAGAATGGGAACAGAACTTGAAAATAACGTGCTAAGTGTTCTCATCATTCTGGCTAGTTGGGCTTTTTGCATCATTTTGCCGAATATAGGCATCCTTAAGAGTGCGTAATCTAGATAATATTTTGTTTGCTTATTTTTTTTCATAAAGGTAAAACCAAGATAAATAGCAATGAATAACAGTAAAACTACCCACCAAAATGACTTCATAAATTCGCTGGAGGATAAGACAAACTTCGTTATTCCTGGTAGCTCAGCCCCCATATCATCAAACATCGTAACAAATTTGGGAACAACCCCGACTAGTAAGAAGATTACAGCAAAAATTGCAATGATTCCTATAACAAGCGGGTAAGTTAACGCTGAAACAACTTTTTGCCTGGTATGATGTTGTTTTTCAAAATCTGTCGCAAGACGTTCTAGTGTCTCATCCATATTACCACTTACTTCTCCTGCCTTAACCATGTTAACAAACATAGAATTAAATACCTTCTTATGCTTGGAAACAGCTTCCGAAAAGGGGTTTCCTTCACGTAGTTCTTGCTCCACATCTAGTAAAATTCTTTTTAGTGCATTACTTTCAGTTTGGGCAGCAAGAACTGACGTTGCATCAACGATGGTTACCCCGGCCTTCAGCAATGTCGCGAATTGCCTAATATAAATTACAAAATCCTGAAGCTTAACTGGATTTCCAATTGTTAGTTCCATCGTCATAAGGGTTTCCGGGACTTCCTTCATTTCAACAACCCGAACGCCATCTTCTTTTAGCTTCATCATTGCTTCCCGTCTGGAGGCAGCTGTTACAGTGCCCTGCTTTTTCCCACGCTTGTCTCGACCAGAATATTTAAATCTAGGCATCTTGCATCATCTTTTCGTGAAGGTATTTTGTTGCTGCATCTTTTTCAATCAATTTGCGGTCAAGCAAGTCTCGGATACTCATTTCAAGTGTATGCATTCCCTGGGCACGAGATGTTTGCATTGTACTTGAAATTTGGTGAATTTTTTCACTTCGGATAAGGTTGGCAATGGCCGGATTGTTAACTAAAATCTCTGTTGCCGCTTTTCGGCCCTTTTTATCGGCAGTAGGAAATAGACGCTGTGAAATAACTCCTACTAATACCGATGCCAACTGAACCCGAATTTGCGGTTGCTGTGCCGGCGGAAATACGTCGATAATCCGGTTAATGGTGGACGGGGCGCTAGATGTATGGAGGGTTCCGAGCACTAAGTGCCCAGTTTCCGCTGCGGTGATTGCGATTCCAATCGTTTCTAAGTCACGCATCTCCCCAACCAGGATAACATCAGGGTCTTGGCGTAGAGCCCCCTTCAAGCCGTTAGCATATGATTTCGTATCAAAGCCGACCTCCCGCTGGTCGATAATCGAATTACCATGTTTATGAAGATACTCAATAGGGTCTTCAAGTGTAATAATATGCTTTCGCATTGTCCGGTTCATATAATCAATCATCGACGCAAGTGTCGTTGATTTACCACTTCCTGTTGGACCAGTAACAAGGATTAGCCCTTGTGGCTTCTCTATAAGCTTTGGAATGATTTCCGGCATGTCTAATTCTTCAATCGTAGGGGTTTTTGACGCAACTACACGAAGGGCAAGTGCAACACTTTTCCGTTGGTGGTAGGCATTAACACGGAAGCGAGAAACCCCTGGAATACCATATGAGAAATCCAGCTCTCCCTTTTCCTTAAACAAGTCATACAAATTTTCAGGAACAATTGTTTTAGCGATCGCTTCTGTATCTGCTGGCAATAACATATCCTTACCATAGCGTTTAATATCCCCATTGATACGGAACACAGGAGGAACGCCCACTGTTAAATGGATGTCGGAAGCCTTAAATTCAAGCGCGGCACGTAAAATATTATCGATTCTTTCTTTCATCTGTTCGAGCTCCTACTCCAGAATGGCTACACGTAATACTTCTTCTGTTGTTGTTAAACCTTGTTTCACTTTTAATAAACCATCGTCAATCAAAAAGATCGTTTTGTTTTTAACCGCATGTTCTTTCAGCTTTTGAAAGGAATTTTCATTCATTATGACTCGACGCATATCGTCATTTAGGACCAATACCTCATGAAGAGCTACCCTTCCTTTATATCCGGTCATATTACAAGAAGGACATCCCTTTCCTCGCATAACCTTTTCTATTTTCAAGCCACGTCTTGCAAAGATATCTTTTTCTCTCATTGAAGGTACCTGAACATCGGCGCAATCCTTGCAAACCTTACGGACTAAACGCTGGGCCACAATGCCGCTTAGTGAGGAAGCAATGAGGAAGGGTTCGACTCCCATATCAATCAGACGTGTTACGGTCCCCAGCGAATCATTGGTGTGCAAAGTACTTAAGACTAAATGCCCAGTTAAAGAGGCACGAATTGCTATTTCTGCAGTTTCTTTATCACGAATCTCACCGACCATGATGATATTTGGGTCCTGACGGAGGATTGAACGGAGACCGGCAGCAAACGTCATCCCAACATTGGTGTTAACCTGGATTTGATTAATCCCTTCCAATTGGTATTCGACTGGGTCCTCAATCGTGATGATATTAACTTCTTCACTGTTCAGTTTATTAAGTGCAGCATACAGAGTCGAGGATTTCCCTGAGCCCGTTGGGCCAGTTATCAAAACAATCCCAGTCGGCTGCTCAATCATGTCATTAAATCTCTTAAAATTGAGAGTATTAAAGCCAATTTTATTGATATCATTTAAGGCAGCACCCATATCCAACAGACGCATTACGATTTTCTCGCCATATACAGTTGGCAGCGTGGACACACGAAGATCGATTGGATGAAAATCAAGATGGAGTTTTATCCGGCCGTCTTGTGGAATCCGGTGTTCGGTAATATCAAGATTTGACATAATCTTAATCCTGGCTGTTAACACACTTAGCATATGGCGCGGTAATACACGATCAGTTCTTAGCACGCCATCCACTCTGTATCGGACAACGATCTTCGTTTCCTGCGGGTCAATATGAATATCACTAGCCTTTTGAATGACGGCATTAGTTAGGATTTGATTGACGAGTCGAACGATCGGCGAGTCTTGGTTAGTAACATCTTCATCCCTGCCGCGCTCGCTTGGTGAAAAGTCATCGAAAAGTTCCTCTAAGCCTTCATCATCGTCATAATATTTATTAATCGTTCGTAATATATCGTCTTTTGTTGCTATCGCAGTTTCAATCTGAAAACCGGTCGATAAACGCAAATCATCAATGATGATAAAATCCATTGGATTAACCATGGCCACATACAGCTTGTTGCCCTCTTTTTTAAGAGGAACAATTAAATTCCGTCTTGCCGTATCCTTCGAAATGATCGAGAAGAGATTTGTATCAAATGGATATTGAAAAAGGTTTACATGTGGAATACCAAGCTGGCGTTCGAGCACTTCTGCCAATTGTTGATCGGTGATATATCCCTTTTGCAGTAGTACTTCACCAAGTTTTTGGTTGGCCCCTTTTTCATCTAAAGCCGCTTCTAACTGTTCAACGGTGATGATTCCTTCTTCTATCAATAAATCACCAAGACGTGTTCTAGTTTGCTTCTTTTTATTTAACTCAACACTATTTTGGCTGTTCATTCGGCTTCCCCCAAAGGTTATCAACATCAGATTCTTGTTGTGTTGTGTCTAATGTTGAAGTAGTTTGACTTCCATCAGGATTAGTTTCAGTTGCAGCATTCACTGTGCTGTTAGTTTGGCTGTTAGTAGCTGTTGAAGAACCCTGCAGTGTTCCTCTTAAAGCATGAACTTCGACACGATAAATTGGCGGGTAATATTCCTCAGATATAAGTTCACTTTTTAGGTATTGTTCACCTTGGTATATATCCCTGTATACTTTCACGGAAATCCCATCAGCCCCTGCAGTTTTAACCATGGTTTTACCTGCTTTTAGAAGCGGACTGTATTGGACGATTGTTTTTGGCTTTAATTGCTGTTGGTCTTTTTTAGAAATTTTATAATTGTAGAGTAGTTTCTCGCCCTTTAGGCTAACTTTTAATATATTGTCTTCTAATGATATCCGTATGGTATAGACTGATTTATTTGGATTGGTAATGACTAAGTCTGTCTTCTGTGCAGGGCTGACCCTGGCTTCAAATCCTAGTTCTGAATATGCAGGAATTAGACTGCTAATATTTCGATCAACTATTGTAAAATTCGTTGGCAGAACTGTTTGATATATTCCTGTAGCAAGCATACTAAGTGCTTCAGAATTCTCAATCTTTTGATTCATAGCAAAATCCAAAAGGGAAAAAGTAGCTCCTTCGGCAATTTTGATTTCAGGATTTTTCTTCACGATTGTCTGAAGTTCTGAAGGAATATCTGTTAATTTAAGTGCTGTTTCACTTACGATAAAATCTTTTTTACCTCCAAGGGAATAACCATTGTAAAGATTGAAGGTAAAGGAGCCTGTTTGAAACTTGGAAGCAGTTGTTACAATATTATTTTTCAGTTTATTTAAGTCAAATTCTTTACTATTGAGCTGTGGGAAAAGAATTTGAATCTGATCCTCGACATCAGATTGGTTTATAGTAATATAAACTGGATTTTGCTGGCCATCCTTAATTGAATTTATTGTTGTTTCTGTATCTAGACTTAAAAGGTTTAAGTTAAATGGAACACTTAGTTCACTGTATTGAAAATAAAATTTTGTATTTTTTAGCCATTCGACATACTTTTTTTCTAGCAAACTTGCTGCTTCGCTATCTGTTTTTCCAGAAATATCTAAACTTCCGATTGCCGTTCCATCGGAGTATTTTCCATCTGCTTTTCCTAATTTTTCGAAAGCCTGTGCTCCAAAATGAGAAAAACTAAAAATGAAGGCAGTACCGAAAAAAAGTACGACAAAAAGCTTGATAAACTGTTGGTTTTTCCTCATCTATACTCCCCCTTTCTTTCAAATTACTTTTGCAATTGAACAGTTTTTTTCAATTGGCTTTCCTCTTGTTCTACTTCATTGGAAGCCGCCGTTTCTTCCATTGCAAAAAATAATTCTTCTAAGTCGTTTTCTTCATCATAAAGGAAGTTTTCTTCTTCTGAATTATCCTTTTTTATTTCCACAATTAAATCATTTTCTTGGGATACAGTCGTTTCAATTGTTTCTTCAAAGAGTAAACTTTCAATATCCGCTAAATATCCATTTTCCAGTTCAGTATCTTCGTTAGTTTCAACTAATTGAATTTGAGGCCGCTCATCCAGAAACGAAATTTCTTCATCGCCTATTTCTGATAATCCATCATTTCCTTCTAACATTTGAGGTTGTAATTCAAGAGCGTCTTCATTAATATTTTCGATATTATCTGTTGAAGGGGCAGTAATTTCTATTTCTCCTAAATCAATCATGTCTAAATCTGTAGTATTTTCTGATTGTTTTACAATGTCAAATGATTCAGGACTTTCGTCATTGTAAACATCTTCAATAGACTCTATTTCTTGACTATATAAAACTGCCGCAAGACGGCTGCTCATTATATATGCCGTAATTATGACTAATAAAAAAATCATTAATGCTGACTGCCATAGTGGGAAAGAAGTAACTGCTCCAATTCCTCCAAGGGCTAATACAAAACTAGCAAAAACCAAATAAATCTTACCTCTTAACGTAATACCAATAGGCAAAAAGGCTATAATTAACATCAAACACAACATAGCTCCGAAGGCCCAAACAATCGATTCCATCCCGTAACTCCCCTTATACTTAACAAACTTTTATACTATTAAACAACAATTTTTTTCAAAATAAACTAAGATTTATTAATTTTATACAAAAAATAGACAAAATTCGCCTACTAAATATTGTATAATATTTTCATCTAGTTTAAAAGAAGATGGGGAACTTTTATAGGTATTAATTACTGACTATTGTTAAATTTTATCTTATAAATTCGTTAAAATGATTCTATTAAACTATGAAATTGAACAATTTTCCCTGGAAGGGATTTGATTAAATGGATTTTAAGAAAAATGAAAAAGGATTAACATTAATTGAGGTTCTTGTTTCTATCGTAATTTTATCAATGGTCCTATTGACAACTATGAGTTTCTTCCCACAAATGGGGTTAGTTAATAAGCAAAATCAAGATAAGACACAAGCCATTAATATTGCGAAAGAAGTACTGATTAACTGGCAGGAATCAAGTGATGTGAAATGGTTCCTTGTTAAATCAGACCGTGTCACCGGCTTTACCTCTACAGATCCAAAGGTCACTTACAATGCCTTTACCTATGACTCAAACTATTATTATTTTGATGCAACTAAAGATATTTACAACGTTAAAATAAAAATTAAAAAATCTCCTGAAACGAGTTCAAGATTATCTAGCGTAAATTATATTCTTGTCCAGATGTTAAATAAAAAAAATAACAATGTCGTTAGTGAAACGTTTGGATACGTTAAAAGATAGGAGTGAAATGATTGAAGCGTGATGAAAGTGGATTAACACTAGTTGAGGTGTTAGCTACATTAGCAATATTCTCTATGGCTGCTGTTATTATTTGGAGTGTTTTCTTTCAAGGGTTAAATTTTTCGGAAAAAGCGATTTCGAAGAACTTTATGCTCCAAGAATCAAATATACTAGTTACGAATTTAAAAAGGGTACATCAGAAACTTATCAAATATGAGATCAGAAGTGAAAATTGTACAATAAAAGTTACAGATCTAACTAATCCTTCGCAAGTACAAGAGTTCAACCATCAAAGTATCTGTTTTAAAATACTAGAGATTAATAATGTTTCAGGTTCAGGGCCAATAACAATCGAACCAAATAAAAATGCAAATGATGTCTCTTTGAAAATTAGTGCCAGCGATAAGAATAATCAGGCAAATAGTGTCACTATTAATACATTTCTCTACCGAGTGAAGGGTGTTGATTATCAATGAGTTTAAAGAATGAAAAAGGATATGCACTTGTAACGGTATTAATCGTAATAGTTGTGTTTATGATTATTTCTCTTTCATTCATGGGTCAAGCCTTTAGCAGTACAAAGCAAAATCAAGTAGTAGAGAAAAAGTCTCGATCTGTTGCTGCAGCAGAAATGGGAATTTCCTATTACCAGGTTGAAATTCAAAGAACTTTTGAATCGAAACAGCAGGCTGTAAGTGACTATATTAGAGCAAACCCGGCGCTTAGAACTAACTTTAAAAGGGAAGCAGCCGTCAAAATGGCAGATGAGCTGCAAAAGACAACAATCACTACACCTGCTAATGTCCCTTATCATATGAATAATTATGTAGTTATTCCTGATCCTAATCCCAGCTCGAATAAAGTTAAAATCAGTTTAAATGTAGTTGGCACGGATAACCTAAAAGAATCGACACTATTTGCGCAAATGAGTATTAACTTTGATTCCATCGTTAATCAGGCAGCAGAGGAAAACATTACAGAAAATGCTCTTCCGATCTATACGAATGTTTCAATGGCACCGTCAGGATGTAATACGTTAGATTGTACTAATGTTTATATAAATGGTAATGGAAGCTTTTCAGGGAATAACGGTATAAAGGATAACCAAACAATTTTTTCTACAGGTTCATTAAGTTTCACGGGAAATGGTAATGAAAACAATATAACCAATGTCAAAATTCATTCGGAAGGTGAACTCACCATTGGCAAGAATATGAATAGTGCAGCAAATATACTTATTGAAACAAAAGATAAAGCGAATTTCATGCAAAATGTAAAAATAAGTGGGTCATCAAAAATACTAGTTAATAAATCCTTAGATGCGGATCAAAATTTAGAGCTTGCAGATCATTCATTTGTATTTGTAGGCGGAACTGATGTACCAAATACTGATAAGGCTGCAACGGTTGATAACAATTTAAATATCCTAACTTCCTCGAAAATGTGTGTGAAAGGAAATTTATCCGCTAAAAGTATATCTGTCGATTCAAACAGTAAGCTATATGTTCTAGGAAGAGTTTGGGAAAGTGGTGTGGAAACATCCAATTACACTGTCAATAGTGACACATTTATCAAAGAGTGCGGAATGGAAGTACCGGTTGATTTCAAAATTAAGTGGGGAGATAACGTTAATACACTCATCAATAATGTCGATTATAATTAACTACAAAAAAAGAGGTGTGACCAAAGTTGTTAAGAACAACTTAATCACACCTCTTTTTTAAAACGACGAATACTCAGCCACCCGATTCCTACCAGCCCTCTTCGCTCCAACATATAGTGCTTGGTCAGCATGTCTAATTAACGCTAATGAATCATCTGCATCCTCAGGAGCAGTTGCAACACCAATAGAAGCAGTTATGATTACTTGTTGTTGATTGTAATCTAAAGACTGCCGAAGGATAAAAGGCCTGCCCGCTATCGATTGCCTAATATGCTCAGCAATTTGATAGGCTTCTTCTTTTGTAGCATCCGGCAATAAAACTACAAATTCTTCTCCACCATACCGGGCGACTGTCCCGCTAACTCCTACCAGTTTACTTATTCTACTAGCAATCTCACGCAGGATCTCATTTCCGCTTTGATGCCCAAATGTATCGTTTACCTGTTTAAAATGATCTATATCTAAGATAATTAATGATAATGTTCTCCGTTCGAATCGGGTCAATCTTTTAAATTCTTCATTCAACAGGTTCTCCAAATAACGATAATTGTATAATTTCGTTAAGGAGCAGTGTTCACTTTGCATTTTCGTCAATTCATAATGCTTGGCATTTTCCATCGCAACAGCAAAGTGAGAACAAAGGATCTCAATGATCATAAGTTGAAATTTTTCATAGGCACGTCTCCGCTTTGATGCTAACAGTAATACCCCAATCACCTTTCTATTTCTTACGATTGGCACACACAAAATACTTTCAGCATCACCGGGTATATACCCTGTTGTTATTCCCCGCCATTCAAATCTTGCTGAGTAATGATAGGACTTTTGGTTCGCCCAACTTCTGCCGCTGATGCCTTCATTTTTTTTCAAGGCTGGCAAATCATTGGATAATACTTTTCCAGCTTCTATGCGGCGAATTAATATTAGTTCATCTTCGTTTGCGTCAAAAATGTAGGCATAGTCTACTGGGAGCATTTCCCCCAGTTTTTGAATAAATAGGTCAATAACATCAATTACCTGCAGGCGTTCTGCCATTTGATGGCCTATTTCGGCGGCTTTTTGCAGATATACATTAATTTTTTCACTTGAATAATAAAGGTTAAATATGATTGATAAACTTACGAACGGTACACCTACAAATAAAAGCGCAAAAAGCCCCACCTGAATGTAGAGGATATACAAAATAATACCAATTGGCAGCGTAATTAATGTTGTAATGGTCTCGACAAAGAAATCCTTCCCAAAATAAGGCTCTTTGCTTTTGTAAATAAAATAAAGATTAAAGGAAATGATTACTTGGTTTATCAAATAATTTATTATTGCATATATGACTGCAAGACCGATTGCGGTTGAATTATCAGCCAATTTCGGTCTTGACTCTCCGCCTAGTAAGTAATAGACAATCCCACTAATAAAAGACACTAAAAAGAACATAATCAAATTTAGCGGTAGTCGAAAAAATTGACCGTTTCGAAGAATTTTAAGCTTTAAAAGCAATGCAATGACAGCGACCTGTGCAAAGACCATTTCAACAAATAAGCCATATCTTAAAAACGTCGCGAGTGCTACCCATTGGATTAAGAAAATAAACATCTCGTTAATGACAATCGGCATGCAGGCCACAACACAAGTTAAAAGCAAAAAGGCTAATAAATCGATCCAAGGACCAGAAAAATGAGGGGGGTAAGATTGATAGGTATACCACATGCCTGCAGGCACTAATAAAAGCCATACGATAAAAATGACCTTTTTTATTTGCGGGTTTACTTGCATCTTACTCCCCCTCCCCGAACAAATATTATTAATTTAAGATAAAATAATTTTATCAAATTATAGGGGGCTTGTCACAACGGAATCGTCAAATTTTTCAAATTTTTACATATAAATGGTTTTGCTTCCGAAATAAAATAAAGCGATCCTGTCACAACGATCATGTTATTTTCTTGAAGGTTTTGCATCTCTTCTACTACATAAGATTTCCAGTTGTCAACGGCCACTTTGTTTTGTGATTGGGAGATGTTCAGCAAATCCTTCCCGTCGGCGGCCCGCGGGAAATCAAAGCTGACAAAGGATATTTGATTCGCTATGGTATCGAGCTTGGCGATCATTTTATCAAGCTTTTTGTCCTTTAAGGCTGCAAAAATGATATGGATAACTCGATCTGCATATCTTGAAGATAATTCATGAACTAAGGCTGTAATTCCTTCATCATTGTGGGCGCCATCAATAATAACGAGTGGATGTTCCGAAAGGATTTCAAATCTTCCTGGCCAATAGGCTGATTTTAATCCGCTCCTAACAGCTTGCTCAGAAATGTTGAACGAGCTGACTTGATTCAAAAATTGTGCCGCACAAACAGCTAGTGAAGCATTTTCCGTTTGATGCTGGCCAATCATGCTAATTTCGAGATGGTCCAAGTTGTTTGTTGGGGATTGTAACTTAAAAACTTCGCCCTTTGTGAGCGATGTATGAGAGCTTATGGAAAATTCCTGATTTAACCGATAAATGGGTGCTTCCCTTTTTTCCGCTTGTTCTTCGATGACTTCTAATGCACCTGGGTGTTTTACCGCTGTAAAGATTGGTGTCTTCTCTTTAATAATTCCCGCCTTTTCAAATGCAATTTCTTCATAAGAATTGCCGAGAATATTTGTGTGGTCAAGCCCTATGTTTGTAATGATCGAAGCTAATGGCTGAATAATATTGGTGGAATCAAATCGTCCACCTAGGCCTACTTCAAAGAGAACAATATCAACCTTATTCATATTGGCAAAATAATAGAAGGACATGGCGGTAATCACTTCAAATTCCGTTGGGCCACCAAGTTCCGTTTCTTCTAATTCATCTGCTAAAGGGAGAATAATATTGGTTAGATTCAGTATTTCTTGATCGCTTATCGGCTTTCCGTTCACACTGATTCTTTCGTTAAATTGTTCGATATAGGGTGAAGTAAACGTACCAACCGTATAACCGGCTGCTTCCAGAATCGAGCGTAGAAAGGTAACGGTCGAACCCTTTCCATTTGTACCGCCAATATGGACGGCTTTGATTTTATTTTCAGGGTGGTCGAGCTTTTCCATCATCCATTCCATCCGTTTTAAACCAGGCTTAATCCCTAGCCTTAACCTGGCATGAATCCAATCTAATGCTTCCTGATATGTAGTAAACATTCTTGACACTCCATCTATTTAGTCTGGGAATAAAGGCGAGACGAATCCAAATTGGATTCGTCTCTTTATTGTTTAACCTTTTAATTCTTTAATACGTGCTTCAACAATGCTTCTCTTTTCAAGATAATCATTTTCCTTGGCACGTTCTTCAACGATTACACTTTCCGGAGCTTTTTTGATAAAGCCTTCATTGCTTAATTTCTTCTGAACTCGTTCTACTTCTCTATTTAGTCTTTCATATTCTTTTTGTAGACGAGCGATTTCTTCGTCAATGTTGATTAAGCCTTCAAGCGGCAAGATTATTTCTAATCCTGTTATAACCGCTGTCATCGCTTTTTCCGGAGATTGAACCTCAGTGCCCATTGTTAATTCTTCCGGATTACAGAAGCGTTCAATGTAGCTGCGGTTCTTCTCGATGGATTTTAAAATCTTTTCATCTTTCGCTTTAACAAGCATTTTGATTTTCTTGCTTAATGGAGTATTTACTTCGGCACGGATATTCCGTACAGAGCGGATCATTTCCATTAACAGCTTCATTTCTCCGGCTGCTTCTTCATCCGAAAGCTCAGGCTTCACCTCAGGCCATTTCGCTGTTGTAATCGATTCTCCAGCGTGAGGTAGGTTTTGCCAAATTTCCTCGGTGATAAACGGCATGAATGGATGTAATAAACGCATCGTATTGTCTAATACATAGGCCAGAATGGAACGAGTCGTTTTCTTCGCTGCTTCATCATCACCATATAGTGGAAGCTTCGCCATTTCGATATACCAGTCACAGAAATCATCCCAGATAAAGTTGTAAAGAGCACGGCCAACTTCACCGAATTCATAGCGCTCAGATAGTCTTGTTACATGGTCAATCGTTTCATTTAGACGAGTTAAAATCCACTTATCGGCAACTGATTTTTCGCCGCTGAAATCAATTTCCTCATAGGTCATGCCATCCATATTCATTAACGCAAAGCGGGAGGCATTCCAAATTTTATTGGCAAAGTTCCAGGTCGCTTCAACCTTCTCAGTGCTATAGCGTAAATCCTGCCCTGGAGAAGTACCAGTTGATAAGAAGTAACGTAAGGAATCTGCACCATATTTATCGATGACATCCATCGGGTCAACACCGTTACCTAAAGATTTACTCATTTTTCGGCCTTGCTCGTCACGAACGAGACCGTGGATGAGAACATCTTTAAATGGACGCTCGCCAGTAAATTCGATGCTTTGGAAAATCATTCTGGATACCCAGAAGAAAATAATATCATAACCGGTTACTAAAACATCTGTTGGGAAGAAACGCTTGAAATCAGCTGCTTCCGTATCAGGCCAGCCCATTGTCGAGAACGGCCAAAGAGCGGAACTGAACCAAGTGTCCAATACGTCTTTATCCTGCTCCCAGTTTTCACTGTCAGCTGGTGCTTCATGGCCTACATAAACTTCTCCAGTTTCTTTGTGATACCATGCTGGGATACGGTGTCCCCACCAAAGCTGTCTTGAAATACACCAATCACGGATATTTTCCATCCAATGGAGGTATGTTTTTTCAAAACGGTCCGGAACGAAATTTACTTTGTTTTCTTTGCTTTGAAGAGCAATTGCTTCATCCGCAAGCGGCTGCATTTTAACAAACCACTGAGTTGAAAGGTATGGCTCGACTACCGCGCCGCTCCGTTCAGAGTGGCCAACGGAATGCAGGTGATCTTCAATTTTAAATAGAACGCCTTGTTCCTGAAGGTCCTTTACAATTTGCTTTCGGCATTCAAAACGGTCTAAACCTTGATATTTACCAGCCTTCTCGTTCATGGAGCCGTCTTCGTTCATTACAAGGACACGTTCAAGATTGTGACGGTTGCCAAGTTCGAAATCGTTCGGATCATGTGCCGGTGTAATTTTTACAGCCCCGGAACCGAATTCCATATCCACATAATCATCGCCAACGATTGGAATTTCACGGCCAACGATTGGAAGGATAACGGTTTTTCCAATTAAATGCTTGTAGCGCTCGTCTTCTGGATGTACGGCAACCGCTGTATCACCAAGCATTGTTTCAGGACGGGTTGTCGCAACCTCGATATGTCCTGAACCGTCTGCTAACGGATATTTCATGTGGTAGAAAGCACCTTGAACATCTTTGTAAATAACTTCGATATCAGATAAAGCCGTTTTCGTGGATGGATCCCAGTTAATGATGTATTCACCGCGGTAAATGAGTCCTTTTTTATAAAGGGTAACAAATACTTCACGAACTGCTGAAGATAAGCCTTCATCAAGGGTGAAGCGCTCACGTGAGTAATCAAGACCAAGGCCAAGTTTTGCCCACTGTTGGCGGATATGGGAAGCATATTCTTCTTTCCATTTCCACGTTTCTTCAACAAATTTTTCTCTTCCTAAATCATAGCGGCTTCTGCCTTCTCCGCGAAGCTTTTCTTCAACCTTTGCCTGGGTCGCAATTCCGGCGTGGTCCATACCAGGGAGCCAAAGAACGTCATAGCCCTGCATTCTTTTCATTCGTGTAATGATATCTTGTAACGTAGTATCCCACGCATGACCAAGGTGAAGTCTGCCTGTAACGTTTGGCGGCGGGATAACGATTGTATATGGCTGTTTGCCTTCATCATTTAATGCTTCAAAAAACTTTCCTTGTAACCACCATTCATAACGACCTTTTTCAATCGCTTGCGGGTCGTATTTGGTTGGCATTGATAATTCTTTTGTTTCCACTTAATATTCCTCCTTCAATTGTACCGGAAAATAAAAAAACTCCATTCGTCATAAAAGGACGAATGGAGTTGCTTCGCGGTACCACCTTTTTTCCAATCACATAAAATGATTGGCACTTAACTGGATAACGGATTTCATCCGTCTTCAACTACTCGGGCCAAATGACCTTTTCGCAGAAGAAGCTCTTGGGCGACCTTCTGATGAACCTCTTAGGAAATCTTCCAGCTAATGATTTCCCTCTCTTTAAGCAGGCTGGCATCGTACTCTTCCCTGTCTTAGCTTAACTTTTTAAATTATATTGTTATACTACCGAAAAAAAGGGTTTCACGTCAATCATGATTGCCGATTTTTTTATTATTTATACTTTATGAGCAGGAAGACGAAATTGATTGTATTTATTATGCACTTTTTTCAGTTAGTTCTTCAAATGATTGTGCTGCTTTGGAATTTTTAAGAATGCTTTCCGATTTAGCCATAGTAATGCCTAGGATCGACCAAAAAATCGGTGCAACCGGAACTGTACTAATATTAAAAAATGCTTGTACCAAATACCCTATGATTGTCGCCATTAGTCCGTAAAGAATTAATTTCTCATTCCCCTGTGCTTGTCTAACAGCTTTGAATGCCCTCCTAAAAATGACAAATATGAAAAGTAAGTAAGTTAAGAGTGCAGGTGTGCCTATTGTAATGGCTATCTGCAAATATTCGTTATGGGCTTTATCAACTGTTATATTTGGATCGCCAAAAAATTCTTGCAGTTCCTCTGGAGATGCTTTGAAAACAAATTCAAAGGTATCCGGGCCAGAGCCAACCCAAAAATATTTTGGAATAAGCGGGAACGATTTTTCCCAAATAAAAAAGCGCGATGAACCTTCATGGCCGGTACTTTGATTTGATGCCACACTATAGGTATCCGTGACAACAGAGTTGATTCGATTAAAGTATTGGCCCTTTTCAGTGATATTAATAACCAAAAGTAAAAGTGCCATCGTAAGTAATAAGGAAGCCCATTTTTTCCAAAGATATTTTCTTTTCAGGACAACAAAAAGGGAAAGAAAAACAGTTCCGCAGAAAACACCGACATAGCCGCTTCTTGTACTCGAAAAAATAAGGGCAATGAAGCCTAAACTTGACACAATAAAATATAACGATAATAATTTTTTATTTTTTTCCGTTAAATACATCATCATCGAGACTAACAAAATTAATACAAGATACGATCCAAAAAAGTTAGGATTATCAAAAAAGGTATAGGTTCCAGTATAACCACGCATTGCACTGTTTCTCGGCAGGAAATCTAAAGAATAGTGCTGCAGTATTCCATACACGGAAACAATCATTGAAACAATGGCAATGCCAGGAAAGACTTTATTTACCTTCTTTAAATCTAGTAACTTATATGAAAAAAGAAAAACACTGCAATAGGAGAAGAAGGTAATAAGTCCTTCCTTGCGATCGATTGAGCCATAAACCGAGCTATATGTATAATTTGTAAAAGCAGTTGAAAGCTCCACTAATGATAAGAAAACTAATAATATATAGATTGCTTTTGATTCATCTTTTGCAGGTAATAAAGTACGATATTTTCGTTTAAAAATAATAAACAGCCATGCAGCAAACACAAAAAGATACAAGTAATTGGTCTTAGTAGTGGTGTAGTATGGATCAATACCCCACGGGTAAATCATTAACGGAAACAAAACGATAAACCAATACATTTACAATTTTTCACCCTTTAAGATAACTGCTAATTTATTTACTTTCTCATTATTCCATTTCCTAATAAACTATTCAATCTGAATTTTTCATTAAAATGATTTATTTTAGGGGAATACGTAGTGGGTTTGGAATATACATAAAATAAATGTCATAAAAGCAAGGGGAGGTTTTCCAGGTGAAAGGGAATTTCAACAAAATCAAATACCAACCCTGGTTTAGAACGTGCCGGAGAATATGCGGACAATTTATTGTCCCTTTTGTGATATTTCAATTTATTCGAACGCTGTTACTGCCTACAGTCTTTGACGTATTATTATTAGCGGTGTTTATCGCTATTGCGATTTCCATCTATTTTGACGTAGTTTAAGGAGCCCATGGGGCAGGTTTCTCACTGCTGCTGGGCTCCTTCTTTTGCTTTTTGCTGGGCTTCGATTTCCGACATTCTCATCACGACATACTCCGAGTTTTTCAAATGCCAGTAGCGTTGCTGCAGCTTACGGACGAATTTCAACTCGTTCTTCGGCCGCTGCTTTCGATAATATTTTTCTGCCATTTGGATAATTGGAGTTGGATAAGCCAAATAGCTGTAGAATAGTTGTTTTTCATCTGCTTTAAATGGAAAATATTTATAATAATGATAAATCCAATCGATGACATCATCACTGCGCTTTGGGCTGGTATTTAAGGCGCGGGATAAATAAGGCAGAAGATCATGAATCGGTGAACCATAGCGGGCATTTTCAAAGTTAATAAAAAAGCCATAGCCCCGTTCATCGTATAGAAAATGTTCGGATGATAATTTCCCATGGGTAATCACCATTCGGGCCTTATCGTTTTCTTTTGTCCCCTCATACCATTCTTCAAATTTTGTTTTCGAAAATCTTAGTGCCTGGTTAATTTCATTGTAGTACAGGCAATAAAGCAATTCGAATGGCGACATATAGGTTTTCTTTTCGCATTCATCAACGAAGCCATCCAAGAATTCCTGATGTTTTTCGTATTGTTGAATCGTCTTTTCATAATGTTCAGTTCGTTCTTCTTTGCTTATCGTGATTTCTTTCGCAGAAAGGGTGTGAAGTCTGGCCAGTTCACGGAAAAGCTGGTGATTCTTTTGCTGCCGATCTTCACGGTGATCATTCGGCATCCATGGCATTAGATAATAAAGGTTATTTTCGTGGAGGACAGCATACCTGCCATCCATCGTCGGATAGATTGGAACGATACGATTAAAGCCTTTTTGATAAAGTAGATGAACGTGACGAATGAAATCGGTTCCGGTTGCAGGGGCGATTTTTTTTAATGCAAAGGTGCCTTTATTGGAATAGACTTTTTGAACAGGTCCGAAATCTTCAACAAAATAAGGTTCAATAAGATAGTTATTTAATATTGGTGAAAATTCATCTATTCTGCTTGAGTCACTCATAGAACTCAACTCTCTTTCCTCGAAAAACAGAAGCACTGATAAATGAAGGTGAGCAGGTCAGAAAACCCGCTCATCTTCTTTTAAAAAATTATTTTTTAGCTAGTGTTGCAGGGATATATAATACCTGGCCTTCATAAACATCTTGATTCAGTTCCAGCTGGTTGACGCGGAGAAGATTGTTTACGGAGACATCGTAACGTTCTGCCAGGCTGTCTACGGTATCCCCTTTTTGAACGATGCACATCTTTAATCTCGCTTGGTCTGCCCCCTCGTCTTTCCGGGCAAAAAATTCTGTCAGCGTCATGCTTTTCTTTTTTATCGGAAGCTTTTTCTTAATCTTGTGGATAAAGTCTTCTGATGAAGAGGATGAAGAGGAGCTTTCTTCATGCCCTGAAACTTCCACTTCTTCTGCTTTGACTTCCACTTTTTGAACTGGCTCTTTTTCAACGACAATTTTCTCTTCTTCTACAACCGCCTTTTTCTTATCACCTCTTGCTTCTTGGAAGCTCCAGGCAGGCTGGTAGTTTTCTTCTTCCTCTTCTTGATAGAAGTTTTGCTGCGGCTGATAATTGAAGGTTGGGTATTTCGGTAAAACGTCAACACTTTCTTCTTCCAGCGGCTTCCTTGCTTCTGTTTCAAACAAGAAGCTGTCTTGATAATTGTTTTGTAACGCAGCCTGGATGGATTCTACTTCATCCACTTCAGTTTCGGAGCGGTGAAGGACTTCAAATTCAGGTTCTGCTGCTTCTGCTTCTTCCTCCTCCTGCTGCTGCTCAGTTCCGTAAAGACCACTGATAGTCAGCTCAGCTGAAAGCTTCAAGCAGCTACGCTCTGGGAAGGAGTAGTCAAATGATTCAACGAGGACATCAATATCATAAATACTTTGAATCCGATTGTTCGGAATGGTGATATCGACTGGGAATCGATGTGAAAATTCACAGATTTCTTCCCCTTCGCGTTCTGCCACTCGCTCGACAAATTTTTGAGAGGTAAACCCTTCTTCTTCAATTACTTCGCTTTCTTCGTAACTTTTATATTCGCCGGTGAGTTCCAGCGAACCTCTTATGGTTACGTACTGATCGTTTTCCTGGATGGTGATGTCCGGGTCTAGAGAAATGGAGATAAGCTCTTCGACTTCCTGTCCTTTTCTAAACCACAGCGACTCCTCCAAGGAAAATCGCAGACACGATTGATTCTCCTGGGACAAAGCGACTCCTCCTTTCGTTTCCTTCACGTAAAATCACTATGTCACTTACACTCTATGAACCAAGTGGATTTTTTATGATAAAAAAGAGATTTGTCTGTGAAAAAGAATCGTGAGATGGGTTGGAGTGCGTCGATTTGCTGATTGGAGTGAGATATCCGCTGATTGGAGCGGTTATCCGCCAATTGGAGCTCATTATCCGCTGATTGGAGCCTGTTATCCGCTGATTAACGTAGCTAACTAAATAAAAAGCACCCACCAAACAAGGTGGATGCTAACACAAAATTATTTAAGTTTGGAGAATGAAATCTCAGCCGCTTGAATCGTTTTTTCAATATCTTCGTCGGAATGCTCAGTAGATAAGAACAATCCTTCAAATTGTGATGGCGGAAGGAAGATGCCCTGATCAGCCATTTCACGATAATACGCTGCAAAAAATTCCAAGTTAGAGGACTTTGCTTTTTCATAATTGATAACCTCTTCATTTGTAAAGAAGAAACCAATCATCGAACCAGCGCGGTTGAATGAAATCGGAATATCATATTTTTCAGCCGCAGCCTTAAAGCCTTTTTCCAGAAGGTCACCCTTACGAATAAATTCGTCATAGTGCTCCGGTGTTAATTGGCTTAATGTTTCAAAACCAGCTGTCATTGCAAGCGGGTTACCAGACAAGGTTCCAGCTTGGTAAATCGGACCGGCTGGGGCAATTCGCTCCATAATCTCCGCTCGGCCGCCATATGCCCCAACAGGAAGGCCGCCTCCGATAACTTTACCCAAACAGGTAATATCCGGTGTAATGTTGAAATAACCTTGCGCACAGTTATAACCGACGCGGAAGCCAGTCATTACTTCATCAAAAATAAGCAGTGAGCCGTTCGCAGAAGTAAT
This sequence comes from Neobacillus sp. NRS-1170, assembly GCF_050468025.1. Taxonomy (NCBI): domain Bacteria; kingdom Bacillati; phylum Bacillota; class Bacilli; order Caryophanales; family Bacillaceae; genus Neobacillus; species Neobacillus sp. NRS-1170. The sequence goes on from NZ_JBITPF010000039.1 coordinate 32,402, forward strand.
CTCACGAAGGCCTTCTAAGAAGCCAGGAAGCGGCGGAACAAGTCCCATATTACCGGCAACTGGCTCAACGATGATACAAGCGATATCCTCACCGAATTGTTCAAACGCATATCGCACGCCTTCAAGATCATTGTAAGCGACGGTAATCGTGTTGGAGGCAACCCCTTCTGGCACCCCTGGGCTGTCTGGCAATCCAAGTGTTGCCACACCAGAACCAGCTTTTATCAATAAGGAATCACCATGGCCATGATAGCATCCTTCAAATTTTAAAATCTTGTTGCGTCCTGTGTAGCCGCGAGCTAAACGAAGCGCACTCATCGTTGCTTCCGTACCAGATGAAACCATCCGTACCACTTCAATAGATGGTACACGTTCGATGACAAGCTTCGCCAATTCATTTTCCATTAAGGTTGGTGCACCATAGCTTGTACCTAATTCAGCTACTTTCTTAAGCCCTTCAACCACTCGGTCGTTTGTATGGCCGAGGATGAGCGGCCCCCAAGAAAGAACGTAATCAATATATTCATTGCCATCAATATCATAGATTTTGGAGCCTTTGCCTCGTTCCATAAAAATCGGATCCATATTCACTGATTTAAAGGCGCGAACCGGGCTGTTGACACCGCCAGGCATTAGTTTTTGGGCTTCTTTAAATGCTTCAATCGATTTTGTATACGAACGCATCTTTTTCCCTCTTTTCAAAAATGGATTATTCCTCTTCCTTTAACCAGCGAATCGCATCTTTTGCGGCATAGGTGATGATAAGATCTGCACCTGCACGCTTCATGCCAATGAGCATTTCAAGAACGGTCTTTTTCTCGTCAATCCAGCCGTTTAATGCGGCGGCTTTGATCATGGAATATTCACCGCTTACGTTGTATACGACAACAGGTAAATTAAAGGTATTTTTCATATCACGAACGATATCTAGGTAAGGCATACCAGGTTTAATGATTAAGAAATCTGCGCCCTCAGCTACATCGGATTCTGCTTCCCTAAAGGCTTCCAACCGGTTTGCCGGGTCCATCTGATAGGTTTTACGGTCGCCAAACTGCGGCGCGCCTTCTGCCGCTTCACGGAATGGTCCGTAGAACGCGGAAGCATATTTGACGGCATATGACATGATTGGAATTTCTTGAAAACCAGCTTCATCTAAACCGGCGCGGATCGCCGCTACAAAACCGTCCATCATGTTTGACGGTGCAATGATATCAGCCCCAGCTTCAGCTTGGGCGACAGCCGTTTTAACAAGTAATTCAAGAGATTCATCGTTTAGGACTTTCTCCCCTTCTACGACACCGCAATGGCCATGGCTGGTGTATTCACACAAGCATGTATCAGCGACAACGATGATTTCTGGGAATTTCTCTTTTATAAAACGGGTTGCTACCTGGATAATGCCGTGGTCATGGTAGGCTTGCTCACCGCAGGCATCTTTTGTTTTCGGGATACCGAATAGCAATACGGACTTAATTCCGTGGCCTACAATATCCTCCATTTCCGCTTGAAGATTGTCCATGGACACTTGGAAGACACCAGGCATGGATGATACTTCGTTGCGAATGTTTTCCCCTTCATAAATAAACAGCGGATAAATGAAATCTTCCGCTTTCAGGTGGTTTTCTCTAACAAGTGCACGCATGCTTTCACTTGAACGCAGACGGCGGTGGCGTTTAAATTGAAGATCCATTGTATTTTCCTCCCAAAATAAATCTTTATTTGCGAATCCTATTTTAGCGATGCTTTTTTTAAAAAATCTATCGTGCTATTAATCATGTCTTTCACAGTATACTCCTTTGGTGAAGCATGCACCGTAAGGCCGTATTCATGTAATTTTTTCTCAGTGACTGGCCCGATGCAGCTGACGATGCAGTTTGACATCGGCTCGTACAAACCGAATTCCTTTACCACTTCCATGAAATGATCCACCGTTGATGGACTTGTAAAGGTTAAAATATCAACCTCTCCATCAGCCAACATTCCACGTACTTTTAAACGGCTTTCCTCAGGCAGGTACGTTTCATAAATGATGACCTCGTCAACCTGAGTGCCAGCCTCTGTCAAAGCAGTTGCGATATATTCACGGGCAAGGTTGCCTTTTGGAATTAACACCTTTGAACCGCCCTCAAGAATCGGTAAAAACTCCTCTACAAATTCTTCGGCAACATAAACCGAAGGAACAAACTCAGCTTGAACCCCTTTTTCCTTCAAAACCTCTTCGGTCTTTTTACCAATGACGGCGACCTTCGGCAAAACCGCCACACCATCTTCTAAAAAAGAAAAAAAGGTTTCCACCGTGACATTACTCGTAAAAATAATCCAATCATATGTATCAAGAGCCCTCAAACAATCTTGAATGCGCTCATTTGATGCTATCGGTCGAAAGGCTATTAGAGGGATTTCCACGGGAATCCCTCCAAAGCGTTCAACAAGCTGGGAAAAAGATTTTGCTTGATCTTTTCCTCTTGGAACAAGCACTTTTTTATCAAGGAGAGGAAGGGAGTTTAGCATTGACCTTCGAGCTCACGTTTCACTCGATCAATCAGGTCCTTGGCTCCTTTTTGAGTTAATAAATCCGCAGCTTGAACACCAAGCTCTTCCGGATTTTGTCCGCGAAGTTCTTCTTTAAAAATCTCTTGACCTTCAGGAGATCCCACTAAAACATTTAAGACGATTTCATCGTTTTCATCGATACGGGCAAACCCGGCAATCGGCACCTGGCAGCCGCCCTCCATTTTTTGAAGGAAGGCACGCTCAGCAAGAACGGCTCTTTCCGTTTCCTTGCAGGTGAATTTTTCAAACAGGTCAAGAAGCTCTTTGTCATCTTCACGGCACTCGATCGATAACGCCCCCTGTCCAACGGCAGGGATACAAATATCGGCATCAATAAATTCAGTCACGACGTCGCTTGCCCAGCCAAGGCGGGAAAGGCCTGCTGCCGCTAAAATGATGGCATCGTATTCTTCACTCTTTAATTTTTCTAATCTTGTATCGACATTACCGCGGATCCACTTAATCTCTAAATCCGGACGCTGCGCTAACAGCTGGGCACTGCGGCGCAGACTGCTCGTACCTATAATGGCCCCTGGTTTCAAATCCTTTAGCTTTACATGGTCTCTAGAAATAAGGGCATCGCGGTGATCCTCACGGAATGGCACACAGCCGATAGTCAGACCCTCCGGCAATACAGCAGGCATGTCTTTCATACTATGAACCGCCATATCAATCTCTTTATCCAGCATGGCTTGCTCAATTTCCTTAACAAATAACCCTTTACCGCCTACCTTGGATAAGGTGACATCTAAGATTTTATCACCTTTAGTGACGATTTCTTTTACTTCGAATTCGAAGCCGGAATCTATTTTTTTAAGCTGCTCTATCACCCAATTTGTTTGTGTTAAAGCTAACTTGCTGCGTCTAGAGCCAACAATAATTTTTCGCATGACTGCCTCCTATGAGTACCATAAATGAAAAGATGATAATCGACCAAATAAGAAAAAGTTAATTAATACGATTAAAAAAGATGCTGTATTCCAAAGGGCTAATTTTTTCCCTGATAGATTTTTTGCAATCCGGAGATATAAAAAAACGCTATAGGCCGTTAGTAAGAGAAACGAACCAATAATTTTCATATCATACCAAGGCATCCCGGGAACCTTAAGAAAAGCCCATTGCAAGCCCAAGATGAGCGCTAGCAGCAGCATAGGAACACCGATTACCGCTAATATGTAAGATAATCTTTCGAGTTTCTCTAAATCTGCGATTCGGACGAGACGTGTTCCCCATTTTTTTCTTTTTAATAAATCGTATTGAAGCAGGTATAACACTGAAAAAACGAAAGATAATGAAAAAGCCCCATATGATAGAATGGCCATTGTAATATGAATTAATAAAAGTTCAGATACTAGTTGTTTGGCCATGACATGTGAGTGGTATTGCATTGGGGCAAAGGTATGAATCGCCATGACAATAAAGCCTAATATATTTGTAAAAAAAACAATAAAATCTACCCTAAGTAATCGATTTATACCAAGTGACAATGTGACTAATACCCAAGAATAAAAATAGAGTCCCTCAAAGATAGTGAGAACAGGGAATCTGCCTGTTTTATTCATATAGAAAAATAGAAACACTGTTTGTAAAATCCATACAAATGCAAGTAACCAGAAGGCAGTACGGTTTGCCTTCCGGTTATGGTGAATGAAGTCGAAAAAATATAACAACACACTGAAGGCATACAGAACAACTGTAAATTCGTGAAGCCTTGTCATAAAGACATCAGACATAATTCAGGGGGCCCCCTTAAGACTGAAAGGAAGCCTGTGCTTCTGTAACCGATATTTTATTGGTTTCGGCTGCTTTCGCATGTTGTTCGTGAACAAGCTCTTCAATATTAAATATTTTCATAAATAAGTCCATGGCCTGTTCGGCATTAGGTTTTGCAGCCAATTCTTTTGCTTGTAAAATTGGATCTTTTAACATTTGGTTAATAATACTCTTGGTGTGTTTATTTAACACCTTGATATCACGATCAGATAAATTAGGAAGTTTGCGTTCCAAACTCTCCATTGTTTCAGCCTGGATCGCCAGGGCTTTTTCGCGAAGAGCTGAAATGACAGGAACCACACCAAGCATACCTAGCCATTGCTTGAAGTCGACGATTTCCTTTTCAATCATAAGCATGATTTTTTCAGCCGCTTTTTTGCGTTCTTGCAGGTTAGCCTCGACAATTCCCTCTAAATCATCGATATCGTATAAAAAGACGTTTTCCAGTTCCGAAATAGCCGGATCTAAGTCGCGCGGTACGGCAATATCCACCATAAATAATGGCTTACCCTTCCGCATTTTTTCAACTTTTGCCATCATCCCTTTGGTAATGACAAAATCCTTCGCACCGGTTGAACTGATTAGAATATCCGCTTCCACCAGTGATTTTTCCAATTCAGAAATCGTCCTTGCCTCACCGCTGAAACGGCCGGCTAAAACTTTGGCTTTATCAAAGGTCCGGTTAATGACCGTCACTTTTTTGACACCATTGCCGTGCAGGTTTTGTGCGGCTAATTCACCCATTTTGCCTGCGCCGAAAATCAACACATGCTTATTTGCAAGCGACCCGAAAATTTTCTTTGCTAGTTCGACTGCTGCATAGCTGACAGAAACAGCATTGGCACCAATCTCCGTCTCTGAATGAGCCCGTTTGGCAAGAGTAATCGCCTGTTTAAACAAGTGGTTAAACACGGAACCTGTAGTTTCCTCTGCTTGGGCCAGCATGAAGCTTGTGCGAACCTGTCCTAGAATTTGCGTTTCACCTAAGACCATTGAATTAAGTCCACAAGTTACATTAAACAAGTGATCGACCGCACCATCGTCTTCATAAATGAAGAGGAACGGTGTAAATTCTGCTTGTTCCATTCCAAACCATTCAGAGAGAAATTCTTTAATATAATAGCGGCCTGTATGTAATTGATCGACGACCGCGTAAATTTCCGTACGATTACATGTAGACAAGATGATATTTTCTAGGATGCTTTTCTTAGTGTTTAATTTCTTAATGGCATCCACAAGATCAGTTTCACTAAAAGTTAACCGCTCACGGATTTCGACAGGGGCAGTTTTATAGTTTAGACCGACAACTAATATATGCATTTGTTTAGAACACCCCCATTAATAACATGAATAACTAGATTGATTATATCACGAGCATTTTTTACTTTCGTTCGGAAAATGTGAACATTAAATGAAACTATGTGGTAACATAGAAAATTATATGGGTAAAATTACTTCCCTATGTACAGTATCAAAAAAATCGATGATATTCAAGTGAACCTTACTGGAAGTGGTGTATTTCTATGAAAAACCAGCGTATTTTCCCTGGAATTATTTTAATTGGTTTTGGAGCCTACTTTTTATTACAACAAGCAGGGATAACAATTTTTCAACAATTTTTCACTTGGCCGACGTTAATCATCATTGTGGGAATTGCTTTTCTCGGTCAAGGGTTTCGGGCGAATGATCAGGAAGCCATTCTTCCCGGCGTTATCATGACTGGATTTGGACTTCATTTTCATCTCGCCGGCCATGTTTCGTTTTGGCCAACTAATACGATTGGTATGTTAATTTTAATTATCTCAATCGGATTCTTTCTCCGTTTTCAAAAAACAAACACAGGATTATTTCAAGCTTTCCTCTTTCTCATTTTAGCAGTGTTGCTGCTTTTTTATGATAAAATTGCGGGATATCTTGGATTATTACAAAACGGAATGAGCTTGGTTTGGAAATTTTGGCCTGCTCTCTTAATAGTTGTTGGTATTTATTTTTTACTAAAAAAGAAAAAATAACCGCCTGGCATTATGCCTGGCGGTTTTTGTTTACATAAAACTTTGTAAAATTGCCCACGCTTTATCTTTTCCTTCCCCGGTTTCAGAGGAGAACAGGACGATATGGTCGTTGGGGTCAAGATCTAACGTTTCACGCGTCACTTTTAGGTACTTCTGCCACTTTCCTCTTGGGATTTTGTCCGCTTTAGTCGCAATAACGACGCAAGGAATTTCATAATGCTTTAAAAAATCATACATCATGACATCATCAGAAGTTGGCGGATGGCGCAAATCAACGATTAGCACACACGCTCTTAATTGCTCGCGGGTCGTAAAATAAGTTTCAATCATCTTTCCCCAGGCTGCCCGCTCCGTCTTGGACACTTTTGCATATCCATATCCCGGAACATCGACAAAATGAAGAATTTCATTGATTAGGAAAAAGTTTAATGTCTGAGTCTTTCCAGGCTTAGAGGAAATCCTCGCCAAGCCCTTTCGATTCAGCATCTTATTGATAAAAGAAGATTTGCCGACATTTGACCGGCCGGCCAGTGCAAATTCAGGCAGATCCGTTTCCGGATACTGCTCAGGTTTAACTGCACTAATAACTATATCTGAACTTACTACTTTCATTCTGCTCCGCCTTCCAATAGAGCATGCTTCAATACTTCATCTACATGTGTTACTGGAACAAACTCTAATTCATTTCGCACACTTTCGGGAATGTCATCGATATCTTTTTCATTATCCTTTGGAAGGATGACCTTTGTCAGGCCTGCTCGATGAGCACTAAGTGTTTTTTCTTTTAAGCCGCCAATCGGCAGCACTCTGCCGCGCAAGGTAATTTCACCGGTCATGCCGACTTCACGGCGGATCGGTCTGCCCGTTAACGCGGATACCAGTGCGGTTGCCATTGTTATTCCGGCAGATGGTCCGTCCTTTGGTACGGCTCCTTCCGGTACATGAATATGAATATCATATTTTTCATGGAAATTCTCATCAATACCCAGTTCCTTCGCTTTAGAGCGAATATAACTGAAGGCCGCCTGCGCTGATTCCTTCATGACATCACCAAGTTTACCCGTGAGAACCAGTTTTCCTTTTCCAGGGGCTAAGGAAACTTCTATCTGCAAGGTATCGCCGCCCACGGTAGTGTACGCCAATCCGGTTGCCACGCCCACTTGGTCTTCTGTTTCCGCTTGGCCATACCGGAATCTTGGTTTTCCTAAAAACTCTTCTACATTTTTATCGGTAATAACGACGCGTTTCTTTTCACCAGACACAATGATTTTGGCCGTTTTTCGGCAAATCGTCGCCATCTGACGTTCAAGGCTTCTAACCCCTGCTTCGCGTGTATAATAGCGGACAACTTTTAAAATCGCATCATCACGGACCTGCAAGGTGCTTTTTGAAAGGCCATTTTCTTTAATTTGCTTTGGCAGCAAATGATCTCTTGTGATATGAACCTTTTCAATTTCAGTGTAGCCGGCAATCGTGATGATTTCCATTCGGTCTAGCAATGGTCCCGGGATGGTGGACAGGTTGTTCGCCGTTGCGATAAACATGACCTTCGATAAATCGTACGTTTCTTCTATATAATGGTCGCTGAAATTATGGTTTTGCTCCGGGTCAAGGACCTCCAACAGCGCTGCAGATGGATCGCCGCGGAAATCGCTCGACATTTTATCGATTTCATCTAATAAAAAGACTGGGTTTATAGTGCCCGCTTTCTTCATCCCTTGAATAATCCGGCCTGGCATCGCCCCGACATATGTTCTCCGATGGCCGCGAATTTCGGATTCATCACGGACGCCGCCAAGCGATACGCGGACGAAATTACGATTTAGCGATGTGGCGATGGAACGGGCCAAGCTTGTTTTCCCAACCCCTGGAGGTCCTGCAAGACATAGAATCGGTCCTTTTAAGGAGTTTGTCAGCTTTTGAACCGCTAAATATTCCAGCACACGTTCCTTCACTTTTTCAAGGCCATAATGGTCCTGATTAAGGATTTTTTCAGCCCGAAGGATATCAATGTCATCCTCTGTCTTTTTCGACCATGGAATGGAAATTAGCCACTCAATATAATTGCGGATGACCGCACTTTCCGCTGAGCTTGTAGGCACCTTCTCATAGCGGTCTAATTCCTTAAGCGCTGCTTGATGGACATGTTCAGGCATTCCCGCTTGCTCAATTTTTTTGGTAAGCTCGGCAATTTCACCTGTTTTGCCTTCTTTATCGCCTAATTCTTTCTGAATCGCCTTCATCTGTTCACGCAAATAATATTCTTTTTGCGTTCTTTCCATGGACCGCTTGACACGCTGGCCAATTTTCTTTTCAAGATTAAGCACTTCTTTTTCATTGTGAATCGTGTCAATGACCATGTTCATTCTTTGTTTAACGTCAATCGTTTCAAGAATTTCCTGTTTTTCCTTCAGCTTGATTGGCAAATGGGAGGAGATGATATCTGCCATTCTCCCAGGTTCCTCAATATCTGCGACAGACGCATAGGTTTCAGCAGAGATTTTTTTGGATAATTTTATGTATTGCTCGAAATATTCAAGCATCGTCCGCATCAAGGCTTGGTCTTCCACATCTTTCGTCTCTGGGTCATCGAAGGTGGTGATGGTGACAGAAAAGTAATCTTCTTCATCATAAAAAGTAACAATTTCCGCCCTGCTTAGTCCTTCCACCAATACCCGGATTGTTCCATTTGGCAATTTAAGCATTTGTTTAACTTTTGTTAAGGTTCCAACCTTGTATAAATCCTCTTCAGAAGGCTCATCGATCGAGACATCCCTTTGAGTGGTTAAAAAAATTAAATGGTCATCTACCATTGCTTTTTCAAGGGCCTGCACTGATCTTTCACGGCCGACATCTAAATGAAGCACCATGGTCGGATAAACTAGCAATCCCCGAAGCGGCAGGAGGGGGACGAGCAATTCATTATTTTTCGCCATAATACAGCACCTCCACATGCATAATCCTTTTTTACTACTGCAAATGCAGAATAGTCTTTGTTGTACAATTCTATCTTATTTGGTTTTACGTGTCTATTTTTAGAGATAGAGCAGGTATCTCTTTAGCAATATAATTATTTTCCCCAACATTCTCACAAAAAAACTCCGGTTTGCTTTTTAGGTCAAACCGAAGTGTTTGGTTAAATCGACTCTTTTTTAGATAGTTCTATAGAAGCGGGAATGGCAATATTTTTCCGATAATCATTTTTCAAGGCAATTTCAAATACCTCATGCAGATGATTGACTGGAATGATTTGAATGCCCTCGACTTCATTTAGAATCGTTTGCATATTTTCATCCGGGATAATAACCGTTTTCGCACCGGCTTTCTTGGCCGCCTTTACCTTCGGATAAACACCGCCAATCGGCTTTACATTTCCGTGAATACTGATTTCACCCGTCATCGCTACGGTGTTGTCGATAGGAATCTTATATATCGCTGAATATATACCTGTCGCCATGGCGATTCCTGCTGATGGTCCGTCAATAGGAACGCCGCCTGGGAAATTAACATGGATATCGTAGTCATTTGCCGGGACACCCATGGAGCGGAGAACGGTAATGACATTTTCAATCGAGCCCCGCGCCATACTTTTGCGGCGTATCGATTTACCCTGTCCGCCAATGCTTTCCTCTTCGACGATTCCTGTTATATTAATGCTTCCTTTTTCTTTTGCCGGAATGACGGTCACTTCTATTTCGAGAAGCGCACCGGAATTCGGTCCATATACAGCTAGTCCATTGACAAGACCAACATGGGCAATATCATTGATCTTTCGTTCCATTCTCGGAGTCATTTGACTGGAATGAATCACCCACTCGATATCTTCATCTTTAATAAAATTGCGGTCTTCAGTAATTGCAAGTCCCGCTGCGATTTGAATCATATTGACCGTTTCACGGCCATTACGGGCGTAGGTAGAAAGTGTATTCACACCCGTATCGTTTATTTCCATATTCACCTTATCTGCTGCTTTTCTTGCTACTGTCACAATTTCTTCCTGATTTAAATCACGGAAGAAAACTTCCATGCAACGCGAACGAATCGCCGGGGGAATTTCACTAGGTGTTCTCGTCGTTGCCCCAATGAGACGGAAATCGGCTGGAAGGCCATTTTTAAAAATATCATGGATATGCGTTGGAATCTGTGTATTTTCTTCATGATAATAGGCACTTTCAAGGTAAACCTTGCGATCCTCTAAAACTTTTAACAGTTTGTTCATTTGAATCGGATGCAGTTCGCCGATTTCATCGATAAAAAGGACACCGCCATGAGCATTTGTTACGGCCCCTTGTTTAGGCTGCGGAATCCCAGCCTGGCCCATTGCACCAGCCCCTTGATAAATCGGGTCGTGTACTGATCCAATTAACGGGTCCGCAATCCCCCTCTCATCAAATCGTGCTGTTGTAGCATCTAGTTCAATAAAAACAGATTCTTTTTTAAATGGTGATTTAGCGTTCTTTTTTGCTTCTTCTAATACAAGACGCGCTGCTGCTGTTTTCCCGACTCCTGGTGGTCCGTAAATAATGACATGCTGCGGATTCGGTCCGCATAATGCTGCTTTTAAAGATTTTATTCCATCCTCTTGGCCAACAATGTCTTGAAAGCTCGTGGGACGTACCTTTTCAGATAATGGTTCTGTTAATGATATCGATCTCATTTTTCTAAGCTGTTCCATTTCTTTTCGGGATTCCCTATCGATGGAAACCTTTTGAGTCCGCTGATTCCTAAGCAAATTCCAAAAGTATAGCCCGATGATGATTCCAAAAAACAGCTGTATAAATAATGCAATCCCCGTCCAACTCATATTTTTCCCTCCAGCACTTTGTACTTCTATAGATATTAATAAGTATTTCCTGCCGAGTGGTGGAATAAACCACAAAATGCAAGAAACTGATGTGCTGGGAATCTGTGTTGGGATGGGTTTGTCTATTTTTTGGGGTGCTTTGTCTAATTTTTTAGTGGGTTTGTTTATTTTTTGAGGTACATTGTCTATTTTTTCAATGGTTTTGTACATTTTAACAATTTCTGTAAAAAAGCACATAAAAAAGAACCTAGCAAACGCCAGGCCCTTCTATATTATGCTGATTTTTCTTCAACAACGACTGTTCCGTCTTCTAAAACAAGCTTCGGAACGCTGTTGTTGATGACTGTTTCTTTCGTAATGATACACTTTGTAATATCATCGCGGGAAGGAAGGTCAAACATGACATCAAGCATAATTCCTTCAATGATTGAACGTAATCCACGGGCACCCGTTTTGCGTTCAATCGCTTTCTTCGCGATTTCAGTTAATGCGCCTTCTTCAAATTCTAACTCAACATCATCAATTTCAAGCATTTTTTGATATTGTTTCACAAGCGCATTCTTTGGTTTTGTTAAAATTTCAATTAATGCCGCCTCGTCCAACTGTTCAAGGCTTGCGATAACTGGAAGACGGCCAATAAATTCAGGGATTAAACCAAATCGCAGCAAGTCTTCAGGCAATACCTTTGAAAGCAGCTCTTTGGAAGTAATCTCTGCTTGCTTTGGATCTGCACCAAAACCAATTACTTTTTGTCCTAAACGGCGTTTAATAATCGGTTCAATTCCATCAAACGCTCCACCGCAGATAAATAGAATATTGGTGGTATCAATTTGAATGAATTCTTGATGCGGGTGCTTTCTTCCTCCTTGAGGAGGAACACTTGCCACCGTACCTTCAAGAATCTTTAATAATGCCTGCTGTACGCCTTCACCGGAAACATCGCGTGTAATCGATGGGTTTTCGGATTTACGGGCAATTTTATCAATTTCATCGATATAGATAATGCCTTTTTCCGCTTTTTCTACATCATAATCGGCAGCTTGAATTAATTTTAATAAAATATTTTCAACGTCTTCACCGACATAGCCTGCCTCTGTAAGAGAAGTAGCATCAGCGATAGCAAATGGCACATTCAAGATACGTGCTAATGTTTGCGCCAATAGTGTTTTCCCGCTTCCTGTTGGCCCAATCATAGCAATATTACTCTTGGAAAGCTCAACGTCATCAATTTTACTGTTGGAATTGATGCGCTTATAGTGGTTGTATACGGCTACGGAAAGCGATTTCTTCGCTTTATCCTGACCAATTACATACTCATCAAGAATTTCACAGATTTCCTTCGGTTTTGGAACATCTTTAAATTCTACTTCTTCTTCAGTTCCAAGCTCTTCCTCAACGATTTCTGTGCAAAGCTCGATGCACTCGTCACATATATAAACTCCCGGCCCTGCCACTAGTTTACGGACTTGATCCTGCGTTTTTCCACAGAATGAACATTTTAATTGTCCTTTTTCATCATTAAATTTAAACAACTCTTTCACCCCTTGAAACGTGTTATATCCTTCTTTGAAGCTGGTGGATCATCCAAACAAAAGCCGAGTTCAAACTATTTCTAAAATGGTATGTATTCTGCATTGTAACATATTTGGCCAATGGACTGGAACTAAAATGCATTATGTTTTGATTTGTTTGGAGAAGCACCAGTTTAAAACATATGTACTCATTAATCTTTGCCATAATTTTTAAAAATAAATCTAAAAGCTCTTTGGAAATTATTAATTCGATATGTAGTGTTGAATTTCCTGCCCATTGTAAATAAAAGCTGAAGCGCCTTGACCAGGGGCGACAAGCATAAGACGAGCCGGCAGGAAGGTTGTTTTTTAACCTTCATGCCGGATTGGCTTATGACCTCGAGCCCCTAGGCGCTGAAGCTAGATATTAAAAAGGTTTCCCTGACATAATTATAATATGTAATTGAAAAAATGTATAAAACAAGGCACGATCAAAATCGTGCCTTGCGATTACTTATAAAAATTACTTTTTGTTTTCAACAATAAAGTCGATCGCTTTTTTGAATTTAAGTTCAGCTTTGATGCCTTCTACGCCGCCAACTGCTTGTTTGATTGCATCAACTGACATGTTGTACATACCAGCCATTTTATCAAGCTCAGCGTTTACATCTTCGTCAGTTGCTTCAAGGTTTTCAGCTTTTGCAATTGCTTCAAGTGTTAAGTTCACTTTCACGCGAGTTTGTGCTTCTTCTTTCATTTGTTCGCGAAGAGCCGCTTCGTCTTGACCAGAGAATTGGAAGTAAAGCTCAAGGTTCATGCCTTGCATTTGCAGACGTTGTTCGAATTCTTGAAGCATGCGGTTTACTTCGTTAGAAACCATAACTTCTGGAATTTCAACTTGTGCGTTTTCAGCAGCTTTTTCCACTACTGTGTCACGAAGGTGGTGTTCTGCTTCATGCTTTTTGCTGTCTTCTAAACGAGTTTTGATTTTTTCTTTTAATGCATCTAATGTTTCTACTTCATCGTCAACATCTTTTGCAAACTCGTCATCTAATACAGGAAGCTCTTTGCCTTTGATTTCATGAACAGTTACTTTGAACGTTGCTGGTTTGCCAGCAAGCTCAGCTGCATGATATTCTTCAGGGAATGATACTTCTACATCTTTAGATTCGCCAGCTTTAACACCAACTAATTGTTCTTCGAAGCCCGGAATGAAAGATCCTGATCCTAGTTCTAAAGAGTGGTTTTCGGCTTTGCCGCCTTCGAAAGCTTCGCCATCAACGAATCCTTCAAAGTCGATAACAACTGTATCACCGTTTTCAGCAGCAGTGTCTTCTTTTACAACAAGCTCAGCGTGACGGTTTTGAAGTGTTTCTAATTCTTTTTGAACGTCTTCGTCAGTCACATTTGTATCTAACGCTTCTACTTCAAGGCCTTTGTATTCGCCTAATGTTACTTCAGGCTTAACTTGAACTGTTGCTTTGAAAATAAGATCTTTGCCTTTTTCCATTTGTTCGATGTCGATATCAGGACGGTCGATTGGCTCGATTCCTGCTTCGTCGATTGCATTGCCGTATGCTTCTGGAAGAAGAATATCTAATGCGTCTTGATAAAGTGATTCTACACCGAAACGCTTTTCAAACATACCGCGAGGCATTTTTCCTTTACGGAAGCCTGGAACGTTTACTTGCTTAACAACTTTTTGGAATGCTTCGTCTAAACCTTTGCTTACTTGTTCAGCACTTACCTCAACTGTAAGGACGCCGCGGTTTCCTTCTAATTTTTCCCATTTTGCTGTCATACCTATTTTCCCTCCAACATCTATTCTCATTTCATTCGTAACGAATTAAGAATCGAAATATGTCTTGTCCAATAAGTCATATTTCCACTTTTTTTAATGTAAAATATAATTATTTACACAATGCAACCCCTACATTATAACACAGGATTCCTGTGTTTCAACACCGGAGGTTATATATTAGGATAAGAAATTTTTTCAATTTGTTCAATTTGGCCTCTAGCTTGCTCTATTTCTTGCAATGTGACTCCATATTCCATCGCTGTTTGAGGTAATTTAGGCTCCATTCCCATGTATTCTTGAGCAAGAATGTAGAAGGCTGCGGCCCAAGCAGAACTGTTCACAGGTTGCAGCTCAAACGGAAAGCTCATAAAAAAAATGCGTTCTACCAAGGCGATGATATTTTCAAAGAGAACAGGGTTACTGCTTTCAAGTTGATTTTCTAATAGAGCTTTAATTTGGATCATTCTTGGCTGTTGTCTAACGTCCGGTAATTGAGTGGGGATGACTGTGTTTTCTTGTGAGAATTTTGTGATTTTTAATTCCCGATCGATTTCTTGCTCTTTGAGCAGCGTTAACAGAATCGTTTTAAGAAACGGATGCCCTTCTTCGGAATTGAGGTATTCTTCAATCTCAGGAACATAGGGGCGGATATTTTTTTCTGCCAGGTTCGAAATTAGCAGCATTTGTTCATTAAGATTGTTTGATGATAAAAGATTTAGCTGCTGTGGATGGTTTTCCTCAATCTCGGGTTCATTTATCTCCAGCTTGCGATTTTCTGCCATTCTCCGGCTGAATTGAAGGATAGTTAAAAAATGGTCATGTTTGTCTAGCGGAATCTCTTTTTCTTCTAACAAGACTTCAATGGTCGAGACGATTTCTTGGTATTCATGGAGTTGGATAAGGATTGTTAAGTAGAGGTCTACCATTTGAAAATAGTCGCCAATTCCTTTTAGGAGCATTTCGTTGGCAAGCTTTCTTGCTTTTTTAAAGGATCCTGCCTCGAAATAGGCAAGAACAAGTCCAATTAAGATGTCGTCATTTTCTGGATCTAGTTCTTTTGCTTCTTCTAAAAGGGTAATTGCCTCTTGAAATTTTTTATTATGCAGGCTCTCTAAGCCTTTATCTGTTAATCTTTTTTCGATTCCGGGAAAGAAAATTACATTATCGATTCGTTTCGCTTTTTCCCGTTTTTTCATAAAAATCCGTCCTTTTGCGTGTCTTGGAAAATAGTGTAGCATAAATGAGGCACAAAAAAAACTCACTATCAAAAGTGAGTTAATGTCTGGTATGTAGTATGGCGTCCCAGGAGAGATTCGAACTCCCGACCGACGGCTTAGAAGGCCGTTGCTCTATCCTGCTGAGCTACTGGGACGTATTTAATTATCAGCGACAAGATTTATTATATTATCCAAATATCTAAAAGTCAACGGGTTTTTCACATTTTTTATTTTTATTTTAATTTAAGTTTTCGATATGTAAATTTAATCGTTTTAATGACCGGGAACACGTTTTTCTTGATTCAAGGGAATTATGAATCCTTCTTAACGACCGTTAAACCTCTTTTTCTTGGTTCACGGGCATTATGAGCCCCTCTTAACGACCGGGAAACCTCTTTTTCTTGGTTCACGGGCATTATGAACCCCTCTTAACGACCGGGAAACCTCTTTTTCTTGGTTCACAGGCATTATGAACCCTTCTTAACGACCGGGAAACTTCTTTTTCCTGGTGCACAGGCATTATGAACCCTTCTTAACGACCGGAAACTTCTTTTTCCTGGTGCACAGGCATTATGAGCCCCTCTTAACGACCGGGAAACCTCTTTTTCTCGTTTCACGGGCATTATGAACCCTTCTTAACGACCTGGAAACTTCTTTTTCCTGGTGCACAGGCATTATGAGCCCCTCTTAACGACCGTGAAACCTCTTTTTCTCGTTTCACGGGCATTATGAACCCTTCTTAACGACCTGGAAACTTCTTTTTCTTGGTTCACAGGCATTATGAGCCCTTCTTAACGACCGGGAAACTTCTATTTCCTGGTGCACGGGCATTATGAACCCTTCTTAACGACCGGGAAACTTCTTTTTCCTGGTGCACAGGCATTATGAGCCCCTCTTAACGACCGTGAAACCTCTTTTTCTCGTTTCACGGGCATTATGAACCCCTCTTAACGACTGTGAAACCTATTTTCTCGTTTCACAGGCATTATGAGCCCTTCTTAACGACCATGAAACCTCTTTTTCTCGGTTCACAGGCATTATGAGCCCTTCTTAACAACCGTGCAAAGCTAATTTCCCCCTGCACGGTCACTAATAGGTTTCAAATCATTTTTGAGGTAATATAAATTCCCGAGAAAGCTCTAAGATCTCCCGCCCATTCAATTCAAACACGGACATCTTAATTTTATCTACAAATAAATCTAGGATAACATATGTTTTTTCCAGTCGCTCACGGGGAAGACGGATGCTGCCTGGATTTACGAAAAACGTCTCTCCAATAACTTCTGCACCTAAGACGTGCGAATGTCCAAAGCAGACGATATCAGCATTAACCTCTTGTGCTATATACTTTAAATTCATCAAAGAAGTTTTTACAGAATATCGATGACCATGGGTAATGAAGAACTTCCTGCCGGCAACCTCCGTTGTTGTATCTAATGGGTACCCTCCGCCGAAATCACAGTTACCCATTACGGTTAAATAACCAGACATGGATTGATCATCAGGCATCAATTGTGAATCGCCGCAATGAATCATCAAATCGACTTCATTCAAATGTCTTTCACGTAAAATCTCGAGTTCCTTTGTCAATCCATGACTATCGCTAACAACTAAAACCTTGCTCATGCCTCATTAGCCTTTTCTAAAATACCATCGAGCACATCATCCAGCTTCTTCAGAGCATTTGCCCGATGGCTGATTTTATTTTTTTCATCTGAAGAAAGCTCAGCCATTGCACGGCCTTTTTCAGGGACATAAAATACGGGATCATAGCCAAAACCATTAGTACCACGTTGCTCTTCTAAAATACGCCCTTCACAGGTGCCTGACACCGTGAAGGTTTCTTGCCCTTGAACCGCCACTGCTAATGCACAATAGAAACGGGCAGTTCGCTCCGCCTCAGGAACTCCTTTTAATTCAGACAGAACTTTTTCTGTGTTATTCTGATCGTTCTTTGGCTCTCCTGCATAACGGGCGGAGTAGATTCCTGGTCTGCCTTCTAAGACATCCACGATTAGGCCCGAATCGTCACCAATCACCATTCTATTTAGCGCCTGTGAAACAGCCTCCGCCTTTAATATGGCATTTTCTTCAAAGGTTGAGCCTGTTTCTTCGACCTCTGGGATCTCCGGAAAATCTAGCAGGGTTTTAACCGAATACCCTCTAGGGGCAAAAATATGCTCAAATTCTCTTGCTTTACCAGGGTTTTTAGTAGCAATAATAACTTCCTTCATTTCATTCGCCTCTCATGTTATATATCAGACTGTAATATCAACCTATACCAAAAATGAGTCTACTTCTTTCGCCGGCCCTCAATTTTCTTCGTAATCTCTTCGCCAAGTGCGGTTTTTTGATGTTCAAACAGCTCCATCAGCCCTTCCTGTGCGGCATGAAGTAAGCCTTGCAGCTGTTCATAAGAAAAGGTAGATTCCTCGCCAGTCCCTTGTAATTCGACGAACTCACCGTTGCCAGTCATTACGACATTCATATCGACGTGGGCCTTGGAATCTTCAGCATAATTCAAGTCGAGAACCGTTTCACCTTTTTGTAAAATTCCTACGCTTGTAGCCGCTAAATAATCGATAATAGGAAACTTTGACATTGACTTTTTCTCCGATAAACGATTTATGGCGATTGTCATCGCGACAAAAGCCCCTGTTATCGAAGCAGTTCTTGTGCCGCCGTCTGCTTGAATGACGTCGCAATCAATCCAGACTGTTTTCTCGCCAAGAGCACTAAGGTCTACCACTGCGCGAAGTGCTCTACCAATTAAACGCTGAATCTCCATAGTCCGGCCGGTGACCTTTCCTTTTGAAGATTCCCTTATATTTCTCGATTCCGTTGCCCGTGGAAGCATTGAATATTCGGCCGTAATCCAGCCCTTGCCTTCGCCTCTCATAAACGGCGGGACTCGATCCTCGATGCTCGCCGTACAAATTACCTTCGTATTCCCAACTGAAATGAGGACAGATCCTTCGGGATGCATTAAATAGTTTGTTTCAATATGTATTGGCCTTAGCTGCAATGGCTCCCTGCCATCAACACGCATAACATACGCCCCCTTCATTACGACAATGCCAAATAAAGAAGAGGCGGCCTTAAAAGCCAACCTCTTTCATGGTCACTATATAGTATAACAAAAATTTTTTTTTAGAAACTACCTGTATTTACTTTTTCTGGACGAGTTACCGGCTCAGATAATTTTTTGCCTTTATCATTTTTCAGCTCTGCCGTGCCTTTAACTTGGATGGCCACTTTTTTAATGTCCTTTTGCTCCGTTAATGAAAGCACGAGCGCATTAAGTAATGATTGAGAGATTTCTTTTTCTTCAAAGCTGCCATAAATATTTTCATCAAAGTTCAAAGTCACCTGACCATTGGCAATCTTAGGGGCTTCTAAAAGCTTTACATCAGACATAAACTCAGAAACTAAGTTTGAATTTTCACTAGGCCCTTGAATCAATTCATTCACAACAGCAGTAATGTTATCCTTTTCGCTGGCAGGGACACGGCGGGTTACCGGAACATAGTAATAGGAGCCCTCTTCCTCTCCACCTATGTAATAGACGGTAACAGGCTTGGTATTCGTAATATCCATTACATCCGCTGTATCAATGTTAATACCCGATGCTCTTGAAAGATGCTCGCTGATTGGAGTCCCTTTCACAGGCATTTTCGTTAGCGCCGTTCCATTCATTTTAATAGCCACCGTGTTAACATTATCAAATTGGGTTAAAGTCCATGTGACAGATTGAAGAATTCTTTTCTCATCTTCCTGCTTGTAATTCTTAAATTCTTTTGAAAAATTAACCGTAGCCAGCCCGTCTTTATCAATGTTTACAGAAATTTCTGTATCCTCTGGCAGGACAGCTCGGAAGTCATTTGGAAGCATGTCAGTAACAGGGCCATTCACCACTAAGTATTCAAGAGCCTGCTTGGCCACTGAAGCGGTCTTAGGAAGTGCCAGTGTTTGAGGAACGACATAGCCATTTTTATCAATTAAGTATAGTTCTGTTTGAACAGTGTTTTCAGCGTTGGCCTTCTTCGCAGCCGCTGTTTCTTTATTTTCTTTTTTATCGACTACCTGTGTTGTTTTTGGCGGATCAATTTTCTTTTGTGTTTCACCGCCAAACAAGCCGCAGCCAGATAGCAGCACTGATGAAGTCAGCACCGTCAAACCAAGGATTTTTGCTTTATTTTTAAACAAATTAATTCCCCCCTAAGACTGTTTGTACTAATATGTATACGAGCCTAGGAAAAAATTAGACCGCCTTAGGCCAGAAAAAAGAACATCTTTTTAAAATTTTTTTCATACAAAAAGAGCTCCCGAATTGAGAACTCTACAGTTTGATTTTTTTTACTTCATTTATAGGGATTCCCAGCCATTGCGAGGCAATTTTTGAAAAAATCCTCCTTGAACCGGTCGTGTAAAATTCATGCAAAGATTCTTCCTCACATGTTTCCAACAAGCCATTATACTGCAGGATGGCACTGATTTCCCTTGCTGTTTCATCGCCGGAACTGATAACACTACAATTGTCACCCATTACATTTTTTATTAATGGTTCCAACAACGGATAATGAGTACAGCCTAAAATTAACGTGTCCAAATTTTGATTTTGGAGCGGTTTTAATGCCTCATCAACGATTTTCTCAGCGATAGGCCCGTCAAACTCACTGCTCTCTACAAGAGGGACGAATTTGGGGCAGGCCTGGCTGGTCACAAAAAGCCGGCTATTTAGTGATTTGAGTGCCCTTTCGTAAGCACCGCTTTTGACCGTCCCTTCTGTACCGATAATCCCAACCCGGTAGTTCTTCGTCCGCTTGATGGCTGCCCTTGCTCCTGGGTTAATAACGCCAAGAACGGGAATCGATAATTCTTTTCGAATCTCATCAAGAGCTGCCGCCGTTGCCGTGTTACAAGCAATTACAAGCATTTTTATGTTTTTTTCTAGTAAAAAGGTGGTCAATTCCCATGTGAATTTTTTTACTTCTCTGGGTGTCCGGGGGCCATACGGGCAGCGGGCAGTATCACCCAAATAGATGATTTTCTCATTAGGAAGCTGCCTCATGACCTCTTTGGCAACGGTTAATCCACCCACACCAGAATCGATTACACCAATTGGTTGCTTCAAATTTCTCGCCTCTTTTAACGCATTTCCTGATGGAGTTTCATCAAGCTTTTTTGAAGGAATTGAATTTCTTCCACTGAGAAATCGTCTAATACTTCCTCTAAATACACTTGACGTTTTTTAATGACTTCATCAATAATTCTTTTGCCCTCTTCCAGCAGATGGATTCTGACCACCCGGCGGTCGCTTGGATCCTTTACACGTTCAACTAGAAGATTTTTCTCCATGCGGTCTACAAGATCCGTCGTTGTGCTGCAGGCCAAATACATTTTATTTGAAAGATCACCGATTGTCATATCGCCATCTTCAAACAGCCATTGCAAGGCAACAAATTGCGGAGGGGTAATTTTATAATTGCTTAGCATTTCTCTTCCTTTTTGCTTGATGATTCCGGATATATAGCGTAAGTCTTTTTCAATATTGGCAACAATTTCCACGTTAATTTTTTCGGTATTTTCGAGTTTCATGATCATACACTCCTATAAAAAACTTCTCCCTTAAGACAAGATTATCTATTTAATGATTTTTTTTAAATAGTCTTAATGCTTGTACTTATTTTCTACTTTTTTCGCTAAAATTTCAAGTTGAAATAATCGAAGAGTTTTTAAATAAAATAATGAACCGGCCTCCAAAATGGATGCCGGTCATTATTATAGTTCGAGCTCTCCCATTCGAAGGAGCTCTACAACAGCTTGAGAACGCCCCTTTACACCAAGCTTTTGCATGGCATTCGAAATATGGTTTCGAACCGTTTTTTCGCTTATAAAAAGTTCACCAGCGATTTCCTTAGTTGTTTTGTCTTGTACTAACAGTTCGAATACTTCTCTTTCGCGTTTGGTGAGTAATGGCTTGTGAGTATAATCATTCTCCTTCAAGTATTGTGACCCTCCTTGCCTTCGCCAGTTATGCACCGGGGGTGGGTATATATTTAGTCACCATATCTTATGTGAATAAGGCAAATGGAGTGACTATATTTCCTTAAAGGAAAATAAAATTATATGCCAATTTTTTCATTATTTATGAGTAAATTTTTCTGTTGCTCTGTCCAAGGAAACCCTTTGCCTGTCTTTTTGGAGATTTGAACAATGGCACCCCTGCCGACAAATCCAATCGAACCGTCTTCCCTTTTCCCCATATAGTGGATGTAAGCGGAAGAAATTCCAACAGATTCTGCTTTCACATAGATTTTCAATTGTTCATCAAAGTAAATCTGCTTTAAAAAATCGCACTGGAGGTCCGCTACCACGGGAATTGTCTTACTTTCCGGCCGTGTCCAGCTTTGCATAAATCCGATTGATTTTAAAAATTCAACTCGCGATTCTTCAAAATAGATAAATGGTACAGTGTTGTTGAGGTTCCCAAACATATCCGTTTCGGAAAATCGAACCTTGACGGGGAGATAAAATTCAAATTCCTGCTCCCATTTATGAAAATCATTTATGTATGCTGCTTTTGCCATTTTGTTTGTCCCCTTTTGTACGAATGAATGACTATTCATTTTATTGTCTGTTTTTTATTATATTGTGAATCTTAAAAAGAAAAAACCCCTTATATTATATAAGGGGTAATGGTGATGCCAGTTTGATATATGGAATGAATTCTTCATGAGGACAGATTTTGCTTTTCTGTACTGTTTTTTGTCTACATGAACGCTCTATGAAGACAGTTTGTCTTTTTGCAGTCTTAGTTTTAGTCCGCATGAGCCTCAATTAGGACAGTTTTTGCTTTTCCATACGTTCATTGACCGAAGGAAAAGTTTTCCTCTCTTCAGGGGCAATGAAACACCTTTTCAACGACCGCCCACAAGCATTTTTCCTCTTCAGGGGCAATGAAACACCTTTTCATTGACCCTACACAAGCGATTTTTCTCTTCACGGGCAATGAAACACCTTTTCATTACCCCAGCAAAGGCTTTTTCCCGCATTTTGGGCAATGGAGACTGTTTATTAATTAAGCTTTTTCAGCTTCGCATAGATAATATACCTTTTCGGGGCATTCCCTACATATCGAAATGGGTAACAGGTCGTGAGGATTAATTCTTCCTTCTCGTGCTGCAAGGTGATTATGCTGGTATCATCGGATTTAACAATTCTGGTATGGGTAATTTCATAGGTATAGTTCCCATATGGCATTTGCATTTTCAGGGAGTCGCCAATTTTCAATTCACCTAAGCGGCGGAAAACCGTGTCCCTGTGTCCAGATAAAACAATTTGCCCCTTATCTCCTGGGAAAAATGAGCCTTTATAATGGCCGACACCTTTTTCAAGATCATCCGGGTCTGTGCCCTCCACGATCGCCAACTCTGCTTTAATTTTGGGAATGACTAAAAGACCGGCCGTTTCCCCCATCTTTGACACATCATGTTTTTGCTGCTGCACTTCTGCTTTAGCAGGGTGGTCAAGGACCATCTCCTTTGCCTCTTTTAGAGACGCCTTTGTTTGGAGTTTGACATCAATATATTGCCAGGCACCGATGCCTAAAAGAACGAGTCCGATAAAAATAATGAATAACGGAAATTTAGCTTTCACGTTAGGGATACCTGCCTTTTTAAAAGGTATTTTCATATTTACAAGTATAACAAAGATTTCAATCTTAAAAACAGAAAAACCTTCTTTCCAAAATTGAAAAGAAGGTTAATAAGCAAATTTATTGATGGTCGCTTCCGAAGAATCTTCTGAATGATTGAATCGTTGTATCACGGTTCAATGCTGCAATTGAAGTAGTCAATGGAATACCTTTCGGGCAGGATTGAACGCAGTTTTGCGAGTTACCACAGTTTACAAGTCCACCATCACCCATAATTGCTTCCAAACGCTCAGCCTTATTCATTGCGCCTGTTGGATGGGCGTTGAAGAGACGAACCTGAGATAATGGTTGTGCACCAATAAAGTCAGATTTACTGTTAACATTCGGGCAGGCCTCTAGACATACACCGCATGTCATACATTTTGAAAGCTCATAGGCCCACTGACGCTTATTTTCTGGCATACGTGGTCCAGGACCTAAGTCATACGTTCCATCGATTGGAATCCAAGCTTTAACTTTCTTTAAGGCATCAAACATTCTGCTGCGGTCAACCTGAAGGTCCCGGACAACAGGGAAAGTTCTCATTGGCGCTAAACGGATTGGCTGTTCCAATTGATCAACAAGAGCGGAACAGGATTGGCGCGGCTTTCCATTGATAATCATTGAGCAAGCACCGCAAACTTCCTCTAAACAGTTCATATCCCAAGTGATTGGGGTAGTAGCTTTTCCACTGGCATCGACAGGATTTTTACGAATTTCCATTAACGCAGAAATAACGTTCATATTCGGACGATAAGGGACTTCAAAAGTCTCCTCATACGGAGCGGCATTTTCGCTATCCTGACGTTGGATAATAAATTTTACCATTTTCTTTTCAGACATTTTTTCCTACTCCCCTTTCATTAATGCTTTGTAGTGTAATCGCGCTTCCGTGGCTTAATCAAGGATACATCGATGTCCTCATAATGGAAAGCTGGAGCAGATTTAGAATCAACAAATTTAGCCATTGTTGTTTTCATGAATTCCTCATCATTACGCTCTGGGAAATCTGGCTTGTAATGAGCACCACGGCTTTCATTACGATTGTAAGCACCAAGGGTGATAACACGAGCCATTTGCAGCATGTTTTGTAATTGACGTGTGAAGGCTGCACCTTGGTTGCTCCATTTAGATGTATCATTAATGTTAATATTTTGGTAGCGCTCCATGAGCTCTTGAATCTTTTCATCTGTTTTTAACAGCTTGTCATTGTAACGAACAACGGTTACATTATCAGTCATCCATTCACCAAGCTCTTTATGAAGAACGTAAGCATTTTCCGTTCCATTTAAAGACATGATCGAATTCCACTTTTCTTCCTGTTCTTTTACATGACGATCGAAGACAGAAGAAGAAACAGCATCGGAACTCTTTTCTAGTCCATTGATATATTTAACTGCATTTGGTCCTGCAACCATTCCTCCGTAAACGGCTGAAAGGAGGGAGTTTGCTCCTAGACGGTTAGCACCGTGCTGTGAATAATCACACTCACCTGCTGCAAACAGACCTTTGATATTAGTCATTTGGTCATAATCAACCCATAGGCCGCCCATTGAATAGTGAACCGCAGGGAAAATTTTCATCGGTACTTTACGTGGATTATCACCCATGAATTTTTCATAAATCTCGATGATTCCACCTAGTTTAATATCTAATTCGTGTGGATCCTTGTGGGAAAGATCAAGGAAAACTGTATTTTCGCCGTTAACTCCCAATTTTTGATTTACACACACATCAAAAATTTCACGTGTTGCGATATCACGTGGTACAAGGTTTCCGTATGCAGGATATTTTTCCTCTAGGAAGTACCATGGCTTACCATCTTTATATGTCCAAACTCGCCCACCTTCACCACGTGCAGACTCACTCATGAGACGAAGCTTGTCATCGCCAGGAATAGCAGTAGGATGAATTTGAATCATTTCACCGTTCGCATAATAAACACCTTGCTGATACACGATAGAAGCAGCAGAACCAGTGTTAATGACAGAGTTAGTAGACTTTCCAAAAATAATCCCAGGTCCGCCTGATGCCATAATGACTGCATCAGCGGCAAATGACCGGATTTCCATTGTTTTTAGGTCTTGAGCAACAATCCCGCGGCAAGTGCCTTCGTCATCGATTACTGTCCCTAAGAATTCCCAACCCTCGTACTTCGTTACTAATCCATCTACTTCATGACGACGAACCTGCTCGTCCAATGCGTAAAGAAGCTGCTGACCAGTTGTTGCACCGGCAAAAGCTGTACGGTGGTGCTGTGTACCGCCGAAACGACGGAAGTCTAAAAGTCCTTCAGGAGTACGGTTAAACATAACTCCCATCCGGTCAAATAAATTGATGATTCCAGGTGCGGCATCGCACATTGCCTTAACAGGCGGCTGGTTTGCTAAGAAATCTCCGCCATAAATGGTATCGTCAAAGTGAATCCACGGGGAGTCACCTTCACCTTTAGTATTTACTGCTCCATTAATACCGCCTTGGGCACAAACAGAGTGAGAGCGTTTCACAGGAACAAGCGAAAACAATTCTACTGGTGTTCCGGATTCCGCTACCTTAATTGTTGCCATTAAGCCTGCTAAACCGCCGCCGACTATGGCTACCTTACCTTTACTCATTTGACTCACTCCCTTAATCCAAAATCCAATTATTTTTTCCGATCAATCGTAAATGTGAACTATTATACAAATGCTAACAAAGTAGAAATTCCAACATAAGAAAGTGCTAAGAAAATCACGATTGTCACATATGTAGCAATGACTTGTGAACGTGGCGATACAGTGATGCCCCAGCTAACCATGAATGACCATAATCCATTTGCAAAGTGGAAAATTGCTGAAATAATCCCAACAACATAAAATCCAAACATGAATGGTGATGAAAGAATATCCTGCATCATTTGAAAATTAACTTCATTCCCGAAAGCGGCAGCAACACGGGTCTCCCATACATGCCAAGCAATAAAGATCAGCGTGATGACGCCTGTGATACGTTGCAGCAAGAACATCCAGTTTCTGAAGAATCCGAATCTGCTAGTATTATTTTTGGCAGTAAAAGCAATATAAAGCCCATAAATTGCATGAAATAACAATGGTAAATAAATAATTACAGTCTCTAAGACATAGCGAAAAGGAAGACCCCCCATAAAGTTCGCAGCCTTATTGAAAGACTCGACTCCCACTGTTGCATAATGGTTAACTACTAGGTGCTGCATGAGAAAGATCCCGATAGGAATAACTCCCAGCAATGAATGCAATCTCCGATTAAAAAACTCTCGATTACTCGCCATACATTTACCCCCTTTTAATTTGTAAAAATGATGTTAAGTTCTTACCTTTTTTCAATCCTTTTTAAAGAATATGTAACCTAGCACCATTGTGACAATAATGTGACATGTCCATTTTACTCTCATCATCATAGAGCGTCAAGAAACCGGATACACAAATCTTTGGTAAAAAATAAAGTTTTTAAAATATATTGATATTATAATAGAATGAAAGCGCATTCATTTTATATTGGTTTTTTTTGAAAAATAATCTAGATTTTTACATTCAAATTACCAACATCTTACGGTTGGAATATCAAATTTTTAGGAAATAATAATTATGATAGTAAACAAGTGATGATATTGCAAAATAACAAAAAATCCCTTCAAAATGTTAGCCCTATTTTATAAAAACGGTACTGAATTGTAACATAGTTTGTATATAATAGAATGATAGAAAGAGGGGAAACAAGTGAAAGATAGTACAGTCGTTGAGCTCAAGCAGCCTATTGAAGAACCAAGAACCATAACCACCTTCGGTTATGAACTGATCCGAGAAGTTCTTTTGCCCGAGATTTTAGGAAAAGATACGCCAGAAATTTTATATTGGGCCGGCAAACGGCTAGCACGTAAATTTCCTTTATCCGATTATGGTCAAATGGTTGAATTTTTTGCCAATGCTTCCTGGGGACAGTTAACCATCAATCATGAAATTAAAAATGAGATAGAATTTGAACTATCAAGTCCACTTCTAGTATCACGTGTCAAATCAAAGGCAGAAAACTTTTTTCAACTGGAAGCCGGTTTCCTTGCACAGCAAATTGAGATGCAAAAGGAAGTCATTGCCGAAACCTTTGAACATCCAGTCAAAAAATCTAACACCGTCCGCTTCACTGTCAAATGGGATAAGAAAGATCCAATTTAAAATAGTGAAAGGCACCATCGAGGTGCCTTTCACTATTTTTTAGTTGTTTCCAAGTTCAAAAGCGTCGTGCAATACTTCTACCGCTTTCAGCATATTTTTTTCTTCTACAACAGCGGAAACTTTTATCTCAGAAGTGCTGACCATCTTTACAGCAATATTGTTCTCAGCCAGCACGGCAAACATTTTTGCGGCAACTCCTGGATTGGAGATCATACCAGAACCTACAATTGATACCTTCGCTAATTTATTCTCTGCATCAAGCTGCTCATAGCCTAAGCCTGTCTTATTGTTTTCCAAAACTTTTAACGTGTCAACCCAATCATTTGTGTGAATAGAGAAAGACAAATTAGCTGTACCAGTTTCGGTTGTACTTTGAATGATAATATCGACATTTATGTGATTCTGTGCAAGTGTTGTAAAAATAGTTGAAAGACTTGTTAATGAATTTTTAAGTCCTAATACGGTTACCCGTGTAATTTCATCTTCAAATGCGACTCCGCGGACGACTAAGTTTTGTTCCATTGTAGCTTCCCCCTCAATTACAGTTCCTTCAATTTTCTCCATACTAGAACGGACTTCTAATCGGACATTATAGTTTTTGGCAAATTCCACCGCTCGAGGGTGTAAAATGCCTGCACCTAAATTAGCAAGCTCAAGCATTTCATCATAAGAGACCGATAGTAATTTACGAGCGTTTTTCACATATCTAGGATCCGTTGTGAATACTCCGGTAACATCTGTATAAATATCACATTTATCAGCTTTTAAAGCAGCAGCTAAAGCCACTGCGGTCGTGTCAGAGCCTCCGCGTCCGAGAGTGGTAATTTCACCATCTTCGGTAATTCCCTGGAAGCCGGCAACAATGACGACCTTCCCATTATTAAGCTGGGCTTCAATCGCCTGGGTATTGATTTTTGAAATCCGTGCATTTCCATGAACAGGTTCTGTCACGATTCCTGCTTGCCAGCCAGTGTACGAAACAGCCTCCAAGCCTTTTTGATTTAAGGCCATACTCAATAACGCGATGGTCACCTGCTCGCCGGTAGAAAGAAGCATATCCATTTCCCGCTTATTAGGCTGAGCGGAGATTTCCTTTGCTAAGCTAACGAGCTGATCCGTTGACTTTCCCATTGCCGAAACGACGACAACTACCTTATTTCCCCGCTCTGTTTCTTCTCTAACACATTCTGCTACATTTAAAATTCTCTCGACACTTCCAACGGAAGTCCCCCCGAATTTTTGTACAATAAGCCCCATGTTCGTTTTCCCCTACTTTCAAGTGATTGCTATAGTTTTCCCTAGAAAAAATAGGCTATGTTAAAACTCATTTTTGATTTTGCCATTCTGTTGATTGGAGCGGAAGGCGCGAGACTCCTGCGGGAGTACGGGACTGGGGAGACCCCACAGGCGCTAAAGCGCCGAGGAGGCTCCCCGAACCGCACGCGAACCGCACGCGCCTGGAGCGGAAATCAACAGACGAAGTTTAACAGTGCCAAAAAATAAAAAAAGCAATGAGAGAGTATCTCATTGCTTTATAAACACAAAAAAATCTTGCGCCTACAAGGTTAGATAGCTCTCCAAGGCAATTGCCTTGACAATCCAGCATTTATTCAATACAGGACCAGCAAAGAAAGAAATGAGACTTCCTTCACTTCGGCGAACATCCCCTTTCAAGGCTCGTCCTGGAAGCTCATCCTTCTCAGAACCTTTACTCTTGAAGCTCGCACCTCTACCTTCACTTTAGTACGTAAAAGTGACAGTAAATTAAATTTTCACTCATTATAGCATGATAACATTACTCTGACAATCCTTATGACTGAAGTTTTTTTATTAATTCTTCCGCCACGTCTTTAGGGATTCCAATTGCCCTAAACTCTTCAAGACCAGCTTCCTTCATTTTTTTCACAGATCCAAATTGCTTAAGCAATAATTTCTTCCGCTTCTCGCCAATTCCTGGAATCTCATCAAGCAATGATTGGAAAGCACTCTTGCCGCGAATCTGGCGATGGAAGGTAATTGCAAAGCGGTGAACCTCATCTTGAATTCTTTGAAGAAGATAAAATTCCTGGCTGTTCCGTTGCAATGGGACAATTTCTAATGGATTGCCGTATAAAAGCTGGGAGGTGCGGTGCTTTTCATCCTTCACCAAACCTGAAAGGGGAATATCGAGCCCTAACTCGTTCTCCAAAACATCCCTGACGGCCTCTACATGCCCCTTGCCGCCATCAATAATAATTAAATCAGGAAGCGGCAGTTCTTCCTTTAACGCCCTCGAATACCTTCTTCGAGTAACTTCCCGCATTGATTCATAATCATCGGGACCTTTTACTGACTTAATCTTATATTTGCGGTATTCGCGTTTGTTTGCTTTACCGTCCGTAAACACAACCATGGCCGATACGGGATCGGTTCCTTGGATATTAGAGTTATCAAAGGCCTCGATGCGGTGCGGCGTATAAATTCCGAGGAGTTCCCCCAAGTTTTCCACTGCCTTAATGGTTCGTTCCTCATCCTTTTCAATAAGCGAGAACTTTTCATTTAAGGCAATTTTCGCATTTTTGATTGCCATTTTGATGAGATCCTTTTTTTGCCCCCGCTGCGGCTGTAACACTTTTACCTCAAGAAGCTGTTCCGCCATATTTAAGTCGACTTCATCCTGAATGAGAATTTCCTTCGGTTTGAAATGGTTTGTCTTCTGATAAAATTGGCCTAAAAATGTGAGGATTTCTTCCTCTGGTTCATTGTAGAGTGGAAACATTGATACGTCTCGTTCGATTAGCTTCCCTTGGCGTACAAAAAAGACCTGAACACACATCCACCCTTTATCAACTGCATAGCCGAATACATCGCGGTCAGTAAAGTCGGTCATCGTGATTTTTTGCTTTTCCATTATCGTTTCAATATGGATGATTTTATCACGGAAATCCTTCGCTCTTTCAAAATCCAGCTCTTCTGCCGCTGAGGTCATTTTTTCGGTTAAATCTTTTTTAATTTCTTTATAACCGCCATTTAAAAAGCGGGTAATTTCATCAGTCATTTCCTTATACTGTTGTTCCGTTACTTCATTGACACATGGTGCCAGGCATTGTCCTAGATGATAATACAAGCAGACCCGATCAGGAAGGGTTGCACATTTGCGAAGCGGATAAATACGGTCTAGCAGCTTCTTCGTTTCATTAGCAGCCATAACATTGGGATAGGGACCGAAATATTTGCCTTTATCCTTCTTTACTTTTCTCGTGATAATCAGTTTCGGATGTCTTTCGGCTGTCAGCTTGATAAATGGATAGGTTTTGTCATCCTTGAGCATGACGTTATATTTTGGGTCGTATTTCTTAATTAGGTTTAATTCCAAAATGAGTGCTTCTATATTAGAGGAGGTGACAATGTATTCGAAGTCTTCGATCTCCTGAACAAGCCTTAGCGTTTTTCCGTCATGTGACCCGGTAAAATAAGACCGAACCCGGTTCTTTAATATTTTAGCTTTCCCCACATAAATAATCGTTCCCTGACGGTCTTTCATTAAGTAGCAGCCAGGCTGATCAGGCAGCAGTGTCAGTTTTTGCTTAATGGTTTCATTCATTCCGGCCACTCCTCGCTTCATTTTATATTTATCTTTAAAATTTTAACAAAAATAAAAACCCTTAGCCAGAAAATTTCTGACTAAGGGTTTAATCATCTTAAACGTGCTTTCCTAATACGCTTGCTAATGCGTCTTTTGGCTGGAAGCCGACTACTTTATCGACAACTTCACCATCTTTGAATACTAATAAAGTTGGAATACTCATTACGCCAAAATTAGCGGCTGTTTGAGGATTCTCATCTACATCAAGCTTTGTGATTTTTACTTTATCGCCCATATCTAAATCAAGTTCTTCCAATACTGGAGCGATCATTTTGCAAGGTCCGCACCATGGTGCCCAGAAATCTACAAGTACAAGACCTGAACCTGTTTCAGACGAGAAGTTTTGATCTGTTAAATGTGAAATAGCCATTTTAATATTGCCCTCCTAATGAATAATGAAACACTACCGAAAGTATAACATCGTTTTTTTACTCAAGCTAATAATCTGACTCGCTAATAAAAACGAGCGGAACATTCCGCTCGCTTTATTATTATGAATGAACTTTAAGCTTTTTAAACTCTTCTGTTAATAATGGAACTACTTCGAATAAGTCGCCAACGATTCCGTAATCAGCTACCTTAAAGATATTTGCTTCAGGGTCTTTGTTAATCGCTACGATTACTTTAGAGTTAGACATACCAGCTAAGTGCTGAATCGCGCCGGAAATTCCGCAAGCGATGTAAAGGTCAGGAGTTACAACTTTACCAGTTTGGCCGATTTGTAAAGAGTAATCACAATATTCGGCGTCACATGCACCACGGGAAGCTCCCACCGCGCCACCTAAAACTTGCGCTAATTCTTTTAGCGGGGCAAAACCTTCTTCACTCTTCACACCGCGTCCACCTGAAATAACGACTTTAGCTTCGCTTAGGTCAACACCCTCGCTTGCTTTACGTACCACTTCTTTGATAATCGCACGAAGGTCTTTAATTTCAACAGATAGGGAAGCAACCTCACCATTTCTGCTCTCATCCTTTGCTAAAGGTGCGATGTTATTTGGACGAACGGTTGCAAAAATTAATCCGTCCGTTACAATTTTCTTTTCAAATGCTTTACCTGAATAAATTGGTCTTGTAAATACAACATTGCCTCCAGCCACTTCAATAGCTGTAGCATCTGAGATAAGTCCTGATTGAAGTTTTCCAGCGATTCTTGGAGAAAGGTCTTTTCCAAGTGCTGTATGACCGAAAACCAACCCTTCTGGCTTTTCTTGGTCAATAACCGCTAATAGGGCTTGTGCATAACCATCAGAAGTATATTGCTTTAATTTTTCGTCTTCCACAACCACGACGCGGTCAGCACCATATTGTACTAATTCTGTCCCTAAAGCGCTTACAGCTTCGCCAACTAAAACTCCAACAACTTCTCCGCCCTCTGCAACCGTTTTTGCGGCAGCAATTGCTTCGAAAGATACGTTACGTAATGAACCGTCACGAGCTTCCCCTAATACCAATACTTTTCTAGACATTCCATTTCCCTCCTGCAAACAATTTTTATGAAATTTCGATTAAATTACTTTTGCTTCAGTATGAAGTAGGTGAACCAGTTCTTTAACCTGATCATTCAAATCGCCGGATAAAACCTTTCCTGCTTCTTTTTTCGCTGGCAGGTAGATTTCGATTGTTTTTGTTTTTGCTTCCACATCATCTTCTTCAAGATCGAGGTCATCCAATTCTAATTCATCAAGCGGCTTTTTCTTCGCTTTCATGATACCTGGTAAAGATGGATAGCGCGGCTCGTTAAGTCCTTGTTGAGCTGTAACTAAAAGCGGAAGACTTGTTTCGATAACTTCTGAATCCCCTTCAACATCACGGGTAACGGTTACATTTGTGCCATCGATTTCAAGTTTTGTAATTGTTGTTACGTAAGGAATATTGAGAAGTTCAGCTACACGCGGACCAACTTGACCGGAACCACCGTCAATAGCCACATTTCCACCTAGGATTAAATCAGCATTTTTATCCTTTAAGTATTCAGCAAGAATTTTTGCAGTAGTAAATTGATCGCCGTTTTCCACATCGTCTTCTGTATTAATAAGGACTGCTTTATCAGCACCCATTGCAAGTGCAGTACGCAATTGCTTTTCTGCTTCTTCAGTGCCTACAGAGATAACCGTTACTTCTCCGCCATTCGCATCGCGAACTTGGATTGCTTCTTCAATCGCGTATTCATCATAAGGGTTGATGATAAATTCAGCGCCATCCTCGTTGATTTTTCCGCCGGAGATCGTAATTTTTTCTTCAGTATCAAATGTTCTTTTCATTAATACATAAATATTCATGGTTACCCTCCTAGATAATTTCGAGCATTCGCTCAGTTTGAAAGATTAAGAAAATTGTCTTCAAAAAAATTTTATTAAAAGCTTCACAATTGGTCAAGCCCAGTTAATGGAAGCCTATTCACCCTTAAAATGAGGCACTCTTTTTTCAATGAAGGCTTGGATGCCTTCTTTTGCGTCATTGGAGACAAACACTTTGCCAAAAAGTTCAGCTTCTCTTTTTGTACCTTGATAGAATTCTTCTGTTTTAGCATAGTTTAAAAGCTCGATACTTGCTTTTATGGAACCTGGGCTCTTCTTGGCAATTTTTTCAGCCAATTTATTCGCCTGTTCCAAAACCTCATTCTCTGGGAAGGCACGGTTTGCTAAGCCATATTGGACCGCTTCCAATCCAGTAATAGGCTCAGAAGTGAACAGCATTTCGGCTGCTCTTGCCACACCTACATATTTTGGCAGACGTTGTGTGCCTGCGAACCCTGGGATTAACCCTAATTGCAGTTCAGGAAGACCAAGTTTAGCCGTTTCACTGACGTAACGAATATGACAAGCCATTGCAAGCTCTAAACCTCCGCCAAGTGCTGCACCGTGAATCGCCGCAATAATCGGTTTTGGGAATTTTTCCATCCGATCAAACAAATCTTGTCCAAACTGTCCCAGTTTAGAAAAGTCCTCTGAAGAAGTTACTGTGGTAAATTCTTTAATATCAGCACCTGCTGAGAAAAAGCGTCCTTCCCCATGAATGACCACAACTCTAATTTCACGGTTTGGTTCGATTTCATCCAGTACGGCAGATAGTTCCCTTAATAGACCTGATGAAAGGGCATTTGCCGGTGGACGTTCCAAAGTAATAGTAGCAATGCTGTCCTCGTGAGACCATTTTAAATATTCCATTAATCCCCCTCCTAACTTAAACTATCGGACTCCGCAGCCATTGATCAAAAGACGATGGACTGGGGCTGCTAATGCCTTCAAATCATACCTTTCCTCATTCATCACCCAGGATGTAACGGTTTCATCAATCGTACCGAAAATCATTTGCCGGGCAAGACGAACATCGAGGTCACTTGAAAACTCTCCAGTTTCTTTTCCTTCAATAAGGATTTTATCGATCACCTGCAAATAGCCTTTAAGAACATCATTAATTCGTAAACGGAGTTCTTTATTGGATTGACGTAATTCCAATTGGGTTACGATTGCCCAGTGATGATCATCAGATAATGCTTGGAAATGAGTTTCAACCATCATTAATAATTTCTCTGCCGCTGAGTTTTTTCCTGCAATTTTTTCTTCTATTTTTTCAACGAAATAACCCATTTTTTCTTCAAAGAGAGAGATAAGGATATCTTCCTTGTTTTTGAAATAGAGATAAATGGTGCCGTCAGCCACTCCTGCCTGTTTCGCAATTTTTGATACCTGCGTTTGGTGGTAGCCATTTTCAGCAATGGCGATGACTGCTGCATCAATGATTTGCATATACTTTGGCTTGCTTTTTTTCAATGCTATCCCCCCTTTGAAGAAAACTGCTATACTCTAAGTATGTAAAAAGAAAAATATGAATGAATCATCATTCATATTTTAATAATAATTTTTATATGTACTTCTGTCAAGAACTACTGAATAGACTTCTTGATATTATTTTTTAGACAAGCCTTAACTTTCAAAAAAAAATACTTCTAAGCTTGTTTTTTACTTTCTTCTTCTATTTTTTGTTTCTCTTCCTCAACCAGCATTCTTCTTAAAATTTTTCCAACAGCCGATTTTGGCAATTCTTTTCTAAATTCATATACTCGAGGCGCTTTATAGGCTGCTAAAAACTTTCTAGCGAATTGGTTCATTTCTTCATGGGTAACCCTTGAACCTTCTTTTAAAACAATATAAGCCTTAACGGTTTCCCCGCGATATGGGTCAGAAATCCCCGCAGCAACCGCTTCGAGTACATCAGGGTGCTCATACAACACTTCTTCGATCTCACGCGGATAAATATTATAACCGCCTGCAATAATCATATCTTTTTTGCGGTCGACAACATAAAAATAGCCTTGCTCATCCATATAGCCAAGGTCGCCTGTATAGAGCCAGCCATCTTTCAAGACTTCGGCTGTTTCCTCAGGACGATTCCAGTAGCCTTTCATGATTTGCGGCCCTCTGATGACGATTTCGCCAATTTCCCTTACTTGCATCGGTTCTCCGGTATCCGTGGAAAGAATTTTTGCCTCCGTATCAGGATAAGGGACACCTATGCTGCCTTTTACTCTCTCAACGTCCCACAAGAAGTTGGAGTGGGTAACCGGGGATGCCTCTGACAAACCATAGCCTTCAACCAGCTTTCCTCCTGTAACCTTCTCGAAGTTTTCCTGCACTTCAAGCGGAAGTGGAGCTGAGCCGCTGATACATGCTGCAATAGATGATAAATCATATTTTTTTAGATCAGGATGGTTTAATAAACCGATGTAAATGGTTGGAGCTCCCGGAAAAAGGGTTGGCCGCTGCTTTTGAATCGTTTTTAACGTTGTCAGTGCATCAAATTTAGGAAGTAAGATCAATTTACACGCCATTTTGATGGATAATAGCATACACACTGTCATTCCATAGACATGAAAAAACGGTACGATGGCAAGAAGACTTTCTTCCCCAGGCTTACACTTGTAAATCCACTTCTCGCTCATGCTTGTATTTGTAATTAAATTTTTGTGGGTCAGCATGACTCCTTTCGGGGATCCAGTGGTCCCGCCTGTATATTGAAGTAAAGCCAAGTCCTCTTCTACGTTGACCTCATAGCTGGTAAGTTTTTTAGGTTTTATTCTTAAAATTTCCGTAAGCAGATGGCTGCTTCCTTCATGCTTTACATTGACGACAATTCCATATTGTTTTTTCTGGATGTAAGGATAGACGAGATTTTTTGGAAATGGGAGATAATCTTTGATGGCGGTTACAATAATATGCTGCAAATCAGTTTGCTGCAATACTTTAGAAACACGGGGATAGAGGATGTCTAGTGTGATGATGGCTTTAGCACCGGAATCTTTCATTTGATATTCAAGTTCTCGTTCGGTGTATAACGGGTTGGTTTGAACGACGATTCCACCAGCCATTAATATACCAAAATAACAAACGACTGCCTGAGGAGTATTGGGCAGCATGATAGCTACGCGGTCACTTTTTGTAATGCCAAGTTTCTCCTGGAGGTAACCGGCAAATTTCAACGCATCCTCATAAAGCTGTTTATAGGTCAAATCTTTCCCCATAAAATGAACGGCAATCTTGTCCGGATAGTGCTCGGCAGCATTGACCAAATATGTTTGTACGGATTCTGAGGAGTATTCAATAGTGGCAGGAATTTCCTTTGGATAAAGAGCCAGCCATGGTTTGGACTCCACAATAATAAACCTCCTTATTTGATAAAATAATTTAAAATATTCTCATTTCTTATTCTATTATAATACAGTATTTCACAATTAACAATTGAAGGCAGGCCCAAAAAAAATCACCGCTGAAACTTGTTCAGCGATGATTTTAATTAAAAGAAAACAAGATATATGACACCTATTAGCAAAAACAAGCCGCATAATCCGAGAAGTACCTTAGCTAATGTCTCCACTGTTCATTCTCCCCTTACGAAATTCCTGCACCAATCACATATGACAATCCAATCGAAATGATCATTGAAATCAAACCAACTGCCCGGTTATCATTTTGGATTTCGTCGTCAATTTTAAATTTGGGTGTTAAAAATTCAAAGATAAAATAGCCGGCCAATAGCAAAACAAAACCATAAATCCCCCAGCCAACCATTGTCAGAACGGAAGATTGGTGTTCTATTGAGTGGCGAAAAATATTGGCAACGCCAAAAATTTTCCCTCCCGTAGCCATAGCCACCGCGATATTCCCCTTTTTGATTTCTTCCCAATTTTTGTATTTCGTTACAGCCTCAAAAATGGCTAAAAAGACAATCATACACAAAATGACTACACTATAATAAGCAGCTATTTGAATATACTCGTTTTCCCAAAACTGGTCCATTGCCATTCTCCCCGGACATTATTTAAATTCAACGACAGTGACGCCTGAACCGCCTTCTCCGGCCTCTCCAAAGCGGATTTTCTTAACAGAACGATGGTTCCTTAAATACTCTTGAACACCCTGCCGTAAAGCTCCCGTACCCTTACCATGGATAATGGATACGCGGGGATAGCTTGACAAGAGGGCATCATCAATGTATTTCTCTACCTTCAGGAGGGCATCCTCATATCTTTCACCACGCAGGTCCAATTCTAGTTTAACATGAGAGTCCCTGCCTTTAACAATAGCCATCGGACGTGTTTCTACTTGTTTCGGAGTCCCCAAATATTCCATGTCCTTTTCTTTCACTTTCATCTTTAAAATCCCAATTTGAACCTGCCATTCGTTGTCGGTCACTTTTTCAACCAGGGTGCCTTTTTGATCAAAGGTCAGAACCTTTACTTCATCCCCAGGCATGTAGGAAACCTTTTTCGTTTTCTTATTAATGAGTTTTTCAGATTTCTTTATTTCCGGTGCCGCTTCTTCGAGGCGGCGTTTGGCATCAATTAATTCATGCTCTTTTATTTCGGCATGCTTTTCTGTTCTCATTTTTCGAAGGTCGCGGATAACCTTGTCTGCTTCACTTTTTGCTTCTTCTACAATCTCTTCAGCTTTCTCGGCCGCTTTTTCCAGCATCGAGTCTTTTTTCTCATAAAACTCCATCATTTGCTTTTGTAAATCCTGATGAAGCTTTTCCGCCTGTTTTAAATAATCGCGGGCTTCCTGCTGCTCGATTTCAGCCCTCCGCTTGCTCTCTTCCAAGGAGGCAATCATTTTATCAATTTGGTTCGTATCCTCACTCACATGCGAGCGTGCAGCCTGGATTACCCGGTCGTTAAGGCCAAGTCTCTTAGAAATTTCAAATGCATTACTTCTTCCGGGTACACCTAACAAGAGTTTATAGGTTGGGCTTAATGTCTCGACATTAAACTCGACGCTGGCATTGAGAACACCTTCACGGTTATAGCCGTAGGCTTTTAATTCCGGGTAATGGGTGGTAGCAATGACCCTTGCCCCTCTTCTATGGACCTCATCCAGAATGGAGATGGCAAGTGCCGCTCCTTCCTGAGGGTCAGTTCCTGCTCCAAGCTCGTCAAACAAAACAAGACTATTAAAATCCACTTTATTTAAGATATCGACAATGTTCACCATATGGGAAGAAAACGTACTTAAGCTCTGCTCGATGGACTGTTCGTCGCCAATATCGGCATAAACAGCGTCAAAAACGGCAAGTTCAGATCCGTCCTGCGCGGGGACCTGCAGTCCTGCCTGCGCCATTAAGGAACACAAGCCAAGTGTTTTTAAGGTAACCGTTTTACCACCGGTGTTCGGACCCGTAATGACTATGGTCGTAAAATCTTTCCCGAGCATAATGTCATTCGCCACTACTTCGTCAATTGGAATTAACGGATGCCTCGCTTTAAATAATGTGATTCTTCCCTCATGATTCATGTTGGGCATAGTGGCTTTTATTTTTTTCCCGTATCTAGCTTTTGCAAAAATAAAATCTAAATTAGCTAGAACCTTTACGATTACCTGAAGCTCACTTTCATGATCAGCCGTTTTCGCAGATAACTCCGTCAGAATTCGTTCAATTTCAAGCTGTTCCTTGACGCGGATGTCTTGCAGCTGATTGTTTAACTGAACAATAACCTGCGGTTCGATAAACAGCGTTTGTCCTGATGAGCTTTGGTCGTGAATAATTCCGCCATAGTGACCGCGATATTCCTGTTTTACAGGGATAACAAAACGGTCATTGCGGATTGTGATAATCGCATCGGACAGCATTTTTTGAGCACTTGAGGAGCGAATCATGCTTTCTAATTTTTCGCGCACCCTCGCTTCGTTGGAACGAAGCTGATGTCGTAAAGACCGTAACAGCTCACTGGCCCCATCGAGCACCTCGCCGCTTTCATCGATGGCATATTTAATCGCTTGTTCAAGATTCGTCAGCGGGATGATTCTATCCACTTGCTCTAATAAAATTGGAACTTCCGTTCGTTCTTCTGCGATTTCCTCAATGAATCGCTTCATTTGCCGGCTTGCGTGAATCGTGCTGGCGATTTGCACCAATTCATGCGGGCTTAAAACGCCGCCAATGACGGAGCGCTTGATATGGGCACGAATATCATGAATCCCGGATAACGGGACATTCCCTTTAATCCGAAAAACAGTGGCCGCTTCATCCGTTTCCGCCTGAAGCTTAACGACTTCTTCAAAATCAGTCGACGGCACTAAATGCTTTATTTTTTCTTTTCCAAGTGAAGATGCAGCATGTTCTAACAGCTGCTCCCTCACCTTGGTGAATTCTAATACTTTTAAAACTCTATCTTGCATGAGGTCGAGCCTCCTTTTTATCTATTATGCAAAAATTCTAGCAGGTCATTTTTATCAAGGGCGTTGATCACCGATGATTTTTGTATCCAGCCCTTTTTAGCCGCTGATACGCCGATTGCCATATGTTTTAAAGTATCGACCATATGGGCATCGGTATTGATGAGAATTTTAACGCCTGCATCCTGGGCTTTTCTTAGGTATTCTGCTGCCAGGTCAAGCCGATTAGGGTTCGCATTTAATTCTAACGCTGTGTTCGTCTCTTTTGCCAGCTCAATCAGCATATCGATATCAACATCGTAGCCTTCGCGGCGGCCAATTTTTCTGCCAGTTGGATGAGCAATCAAATCGACATGGGCATTGGTTAAGGCTGTTTTCAGTCGTTCCATAATTTTTTCCCTCGGCTGGGAAAAAGCTGAATGGATGGACGCGATGACAAAATCCATCTCAGCTAGAAGTTCATCGTCATAGTCCAGGGTTCCATCAGGTAAAATATCCATCTCGACACCTGATAGAATGAGAAAATCATCATACTTTTCATTTAATTTCTTAATTTCTTCTTTTTGCTTTAATAATCTTTCAGGCGTCAGCCCATTCGCTACTTTTAAATATTGCGAGTGGTCCGTGATCGCCATATATTGATAGCCTCTGGCGCGACAGGTTTCTGCCATTTCTTCAATCGTATGTGCACCATCGCTCCAAGTGGAATGCATATGAAGATCGCCTTTAATATCTTCAAGCTCGATTAACTCTTGATTGTGTGAAAAAGTATCTACTTCCTTGCCATCCTCTCTAACCTCCGGCGGAATAAACGGAAGATCGAAATGCTTGAAGAACTCTTCTTCGGATGAGAAAGTGCGGATTTCTCCTGTTTCCACGTTTTCCACACCATATTCACTTATTTTTTCACCACGCTCTTTTGCGAGCTGCCTCATCCGGACATTATGGTCTTTTGATCCTGTAAAATGGTGCAGGGTAGTGATAAATTCCTCCGGTTTCACCAAACGAAAATCAGCCGAAACATCATATTCTAGTTCAAATACTACTGATACTTTCGTGTCCCCTGCGCCAATTACCTCTTTTATATAAGGCAATTCTAGTAACTGCTGTCTAACTGACTCAGGGTTTTGGGTTCCGATTATAAAATCAAGGTCCTTAATCGTTTCTCGCATCCGGCGTAGGCTGCCGGCCCTTGAGAATCGATCTATGTCTGGCATTTGAGAAAGTCTAGCTTCAATTTGCTCGGCCACAGGGAGCATGTAGGCAAGTGGAAGCCGTTCCGGCCTTGAGCCAACATTAGCAATGGCACTTAAGATTTTTTCTTCAGTTTTTTTGCCAAACCCGGCGAGACCTTGAACCTTGCCTGCCTCGCAGGCCTCTTTTAGAGTTGTGACATCCTCGATTCCAAGTTCTTGATAGAGTTTAGCGATCTTTTTCCCGCCAAGACCCGGAAGCTGAAGCAGAGGAATCAGTCCGGCTGGAACTTCCTCTTTAAGCTCTTTTAAAACAGAGGATGAACCCCCCTCTTTTATGTATTCATCAATTACGGCCGCTGTACCTTTGCCGATTCCAGATATCGATGTAAAGTCCTCAATCTCTGTTAAGCTGCGTTCATCGGTTTCTAAGGCATTTGCTGCTTTTCGAAAGGCCGAAACTTTAAACGTATTTTCGCCTTTTAATTCCATATAAATCGCAATCATTTCTAATAGACGAATGATTTCTTTTTTGTTTACTTCCATAAAATCCACCTGCCTTGAGTACATTTTAACCTTTTTTCCAGCATAAAGAAAAACTTCTCTGCTACAGAGAAGTTCATGCTGCAGTCTATTCATTCTACAAGCCTTTAATCTGCTGTGAAAGAATTGGTGTGTGATTCACAATCGCGTTTGCTAAAAATGAATTGTCTAGAGGGTTTTGGAAAAGTTCCATTGGAATTAAGGCTGCTATATATAATACAATGAAAATAATTAAATAGATTTCCAAAAAGCCTAATATGCCCCCTGCCCAAATATTTAACTGTCTTAAAATAGGAAGATGGGCAATAAAGTCGAGCATCGAACCAATGATTTGCATCAGTATTTTTACGGCAAAAAAGATAATAACAAATGCAATTGCTCGATAAAATGCTGTTTCCGCACTACTAGAGTCGGTTAAGATTTTTAAAGTCGTCCCTTCTCCAAAGTTCGGATACGGAACCCAGAGTGTAAGCTTTGGTGCTAGCTCATCATAGTATGAATATGCGACGATGTATGCAATAATAAAGCCTGCTATATGGACAAACTGCATGATAAAGCCTCTTTTTAGGCCAACAAAAAATCCGATAATAAGAAATAATAAAATAGCTAAATCCAACATGATTCTTAGTCCTTTTCTTTTTGTAGTTCTGCTTGCAGCCTTTCTAGCTCGTCTTTAATTTTAATATAATCATTCACTGCATTGACGGCAGTTAAAACAGCAAGCTTGCCTGCATCTAATAAAGGATTCTTGGAGCTGATTTCCCGCATTTTGTCATCAACCAATGATGCAACATATCTTACGTGACCCGAGCCTTCCGTACCTACTATAACGTACCGTTGTCCGTAAATATCTACGGTTGTTCGATTTTTTTCTGTATTTGACAACGCAAATGCCTCCATTCAAAGAATCCTACACTATATCATAACACGAACAGATATAAGTGGAAAAGTTAAACCAATTGGCAAATGATATATTTAATAGAAATGTGGTGCTTTTAATTTGGGTAATGTAGTCATTAATGTTGGAATGAAAGAGATTTTGGAAATGAAAAGCTATTATAGTATGCATCTAGTTGATAAATTACCTCCTGGGAGTGTGTTTGCGGCGAAAACCCCTTCCTGCATGATCACCGCTTATAAATCTGGAAAAGTATTATTCCAAGGGAATGGTAGTGAACAAGAGGCTGGTAGATGGGGAGGCAATCCGGCTCCGGCTTCTGCGAAAGTTGCAAAAGGAGATCTTCCAGCAGGCATTGGGGGGATGTCTGTCATCGGCTCTGATGAAGTAGGTACTGGAGACTTTTTCGGACCAATAACCGTTGTTGCCGCTTATGTAAAAAAAGAACATATACCATTATTAAAAGAATTGGGGGTCAGGGATTCCAAGGATTTAAACGACGAAAAAATTATTGAGATTGCGAAGGTTATCAAAGATGTTGTCCCCTTCAGCTTGATGACGATGAAAAATGAAAAATATAATCAGGTGCAGCAATCGGGGATGTCGCAGGGGAAAATGAAAGCAATCCTACATAATCAGGCGATTTTAAATGTGTTGGGTAAGATTTCTCCGGAAAAACCAGAGGCTATTCTAATCGACCAATTTGTTCAGGCTGGTACCTATTTTCAGCATGTTAAAAGTCAAAAAGCTGTGGCGAAGGAAAACGTTTATTTTAGCACCAAAGCCGAGGGCATTCATCTGGCGGTTGCAGCGGCGAGCATTCTTGCGCGATATGCGTTCATTCAATATATTGATAAGCTAAGTGAGGCTGCCGGATTTAAGATTCCGAAGGGTGCCGGGGCTCAGGTGGATGTAGCCGCCGCTAAGCTTATTTTGAGTAAAGGGCGTGATGTTCTGCCATCGTTTGTGAAGCTGCACTTTGCGAATACCGATAAAGCGTTGGCAATTGTTAATAAAAAGCGTTAATTTTCTTCTTTAGAGAATAAAATATGAGGAAAAACAATTGGGGGGATCTAGGTGGTTAGAAGACTAGACGAAACTGAAATTAATGAATCTGTAGCTGCAT
Organism: Neobacillus sp. NRS-1170; assembly: GCF_050468025.1. Taxonomy (NCBI): domain Bacteria; kingdom Bacillati; phylum Bacillota; class Bacilli; order Caryophanales; family Bacillaceae; genus Neobacillus; species Neobacillus sp. NRS-1170. The sequence goes on from NZ_JBITPF010000039.1 coordinate 76,013, forward strand.
TACCTGGCTGGAAATTAGACGGAAAATTTATTGTCAAAAAGTATCGCTTTCAGGAATTTTTAAAAGGTGTGACATTCGTGAATGAAATCGCCCAGCTTTCTGAAGATAAAAACCATCACCCTTTTATCGCGATTGACTATAAATTGGTGACATTAAGGTTAACTTCCTGGAATGCAGGGGGATTGACGGACTTGGATGTGGCATTGGCTCAGAATTATGATGAGATTTATGGAAAAATTTAATCTAATGCGATAATCTGGGAGGCTGCCCCGAAATTTTGGTGATGTGGGCAGCCTTTTTTTAGGTTTTTTGAGAAATTTTCATCTAAATAGAAATGATTTTTATAGAATTAAACTTTTAAATAATTTTAAGACCTATTTTTTTACAAAAATTGAGGTAATTAACATCACAAGTTTATTTATCAGCGGTTTTTTTGATTTTATCAGCGAATTCGGAGTGTTTATCAGCGGATTTTTATAGTTTATCAGCGTTTATTTGATTTTATCAGCGAATTGAAATTTACCAAGGAAAAGTCTTAGGGTAGTAAACACGTACCTTTTTTAAACCAGAATAATTCAAATTTGCAGACAGAAGTAATCGTTTTGCAGCATCATGCGATTTTAAATTAACAAAGTCACGAAACTCCCGATTCGTAATTTTCGAATCTATTAATAAAAAATAGTCCTTAATGGCATTTAAATGAGCAGCCTTCGAAAAAATGTCGCAAGAAGGACAATACCATTTCTGTTTTTTTCGAATAAGAGGAGCATGCTGATTACAATTAGGGCAAAATACACCGGTTATTATATCCTCCTTTTTTATTCCATACTTATTCAAAATATAGCTCGTCGGGATTGTATTCATTTTTACGAGAAGGCGGCCAAGTTTTCGGAGGTCTTTTGCAGTGAGAAGTGGATTGGTATACATTTTTTCGAAAAACTGAATTTTGTTAGTAAAAGCATCTGCCTTACATACTCGCGGTTTGACTTTAAAAGCGTTTTTTCCCGTCACGACATACGAAGAATAGTTATTGCTAATAACAACAAGGTAATCAACGGGAACTTGTGGAAACTTATGTCCAGCCATTAGTTTCTGTATGTACTGTTTATGCCTTTCCGCTTGAGCGATTGGATCGGGGTAACCTTTTTCCTTGTCATTGTTTATTTGAGTGAACTGCTCATTTTCTGTATCAAAAATTAATTTTCCAGCCATATTTTTCACTTCAACAATTAGAGCGAATTCTGGAGTAAGGAGAAGTGTATCAATTTGGCAGTTGTAGTCGCCATCTGGAAGATTTAAATCGTGGAGTATCATGTACTTGTCAATCGGAAGGAGACGCAAATAATAATCAAGAGCTACTTCTCCTTGGTATCCAGCTTGCCTTCTGCCGAGTTCCTCTAAAATTTGCTGATATTTGGGGTAATTTAATGGGAGACGCCGGCATAATGCCTCTAAATTAGAATTACTAGTGGAATTGTCCTTTTTTTAATGATCAAACTTATCACTCCTTTCAATTTGGTTATCAAATTCAAAAAAACGAACGAAATACCTGCTGAATTTTGCTGAAATTTGTTAACATTTTTTGTCTAATTAATTTATCAGCGCTTTTTAGCGGCTTATCAGCGAATTGGGACCATTTATCAGCGAATTTGACTAGTTTATCAGCGAATTCGGACAATTTATCAGCGAATCGGAATTTCCCTCCCCCAAAAAAGAAAAAACCAGCCCGAAATCTCGAGCTGGCCAACTTAAATTAACCTCTTAATACCGCGCCTGCCTTTTCTTCTAAAGCTCCAAGCACTCTTTCATGTACCTTTGTTACTTCTTCATCCGTCAGCGTACGCTCAGGATCAACATATTTCATCGAGAATGCGATAGATTTCTTACCTGCTTCCATCTTATCGCCCTCATATAGGTCAAACACCTGAACCTCTTTCAATAATGGCGCACCTGCCGTCAGGATGATTTCCTTTAAGGTGCCTGACACCGTTTCTCTGTTTACCACAAGGGCAATATCTCTTGTGATTGATGGGAAGCGTGGGATAGATTCATATTGTAAAATTGGTGCATCTGCTTCAAGGACTGCTTTTAATGAAAGCTCAAAAACATAGGTATCTTTCAAATCAAGCTCTTTTTGAACGCTTGGATGAACTTGACCGACAAAGCCGATTTTCTCGCCATTCAATAAAACCTCTGCTGTCCGGCCTGGATGCATGCCCTCCACCTGAGCTTGAACGTACGCAACTTGTTCAGATAGACCAAGTTTCGCAAACATGCCTTCTAAAATTCCCTTTACAACGAAGAAGTCAACTGGCTTCTTCTCTCCCTGCCAGGAGTGAGAATGCCAGAGCCCTGTAATTGCTCCTGCTAAATGCTCCTCCTCAACTGGAAGTACGTCAGCACCATTCGATAAGAATACTGCGCCAGTTTCATATACTGCTAAGCTGTCGTTTTGACGAGCGCTATTGTATTTTACTACTTCCAATAACTGAGGCAAGATGCTTAGGCGAAGGATGCTGCGTTCCTCACTCATTGGCATTGCTAAGCGAATCGTGTCACGCTTTTCCATCGCAAATTGTGTAGCTTTTTCCTCGCTAGTTAAAGAATACGTAACCGCCTGATATAAGCCTGCTCCTTCTAGATATTGGCGTACGACACGGCGTTTCTTCTGGTAAGCAGACAAGCGGCCAGGAGTGGAAGAGCCGATTGGCAACGTTTTAGGAATGTTGTCATAACCATATAAACGAGCAACTTCTTCAACAAGGTCTTCCTCAATTTTAATATCACCGCGGCGTGTTGGTGCTGTAACGGTAATAGAGTCTCCCTCAACGCATACAGAGAATTGCAGACGGCCGAAGATTTCCTCTACATCCTTCATTACAAGTTCTGTTCCAAGAACACGGTTGATTTTTTCAAGCGTAATTGAAACAACTGCCGGTTCTACTGTAAGTGTATCTACTTCGGAAGTTCCTTCTAAAACTTCACCGCCAGCATACTTCGCCATTAAATAAGCAGCACGGTCGCCTGCTGCACGCACGCGGTTAGGATCAACACCTTTTTCAAAACGAGCGCTCGCTTCACTTCTTAAACCATGGTCTTTTGATGCTCTTCTTACTGCAACCCCGTTGAAGTATGCTGCTTCTAATAACACTGTTGTTGTGTCAGAAGTAACCTCTGAATTGGCTCCACCCATGACACCAGCAAGAGCAACCGGCTCCGCGCCATTTGTAATCACCAAATGGTCAGATGTTAAAGTCCGTTCAGCATCGTCAAGAGTGACAAATTTTTCGCCATCAACAGCACGGCGCACGAGAATTTCTTTCGATCCTAAACGGTCATAATCAAACGCATGCAACGGCTGTCCGTATTCTAATAAAATATAGTTGGTAATATCGACCACGTTGTTGTGCGGACGGATTCCCGCTGACATTAATCGAGTTTGCATCCACAGCGGCGATGGGCCGATTTTTACATTTTTAATCATTTTAGCTACATATAAAGGATTGTCTTCTTTAGCGTCAACAACAACCTTGACATAATCAGATGCTTTTTCAGTTGAAGCCTGCAGATTAGTTTCTGGAAGCTTTACATCTCTGCCTAAAATTGCAGCCACTTCATAGGCAACCCCAAGCATACTTAACGCATCAGCACGGTTTGGCGTCAAGCTTAGCTCAAGAACTTCATCGTCTCGGTTTAATTGCGCAAGGGCATCAGTACCAATCTCAGCATCTGCTGGAAAAACAAAGATTCCTTCAGAATATTCCTTTGGTACAACCTTTCCTTCCATGCCAAGCTCTGTAAGAGAGCAAATCATCCCATTTGATTCTTCGCCGCGAAGCTTCGCCTTTTTAATTTTAAAATTGCCCGGTAAAACTGCACCCACTTTTGCCACTGCAACTTTTTGTCCTTGGGCAACATTTGGTGCTCCGCAAATAATTTGGACAGGCTCCCCTTCACCAACATCCACAAGACATTTGCTTAATTTGTCGGCATTGGGGTGCTGTTCACGCTCTACCACGTGACCAACAACAACACCTTTAATTCCGTCGTTAAGGACTTCTACGCCTTCAACTTCAATCCCGCTTTTGGTAATCTTTTCAGCTAATTCAACTGCCGAAACTCCAGTTAAATCTACATAATCCTGAAGCCATTTATATGAAACGAACATGTCGTCATCCTCCTATTATCTAGCTACAGCGCCTAGGGGCTCGAGGTCATAAGCCCCTGTTCAAGGCGCTTCCGCTTTTATTCACTCGTGTTTTGAAAACTGTTTTAAAAATCTTACATCATTTGTATAGAAGTGTCTGATATCATCAACACCATATTTCAGCATCGCAATCCGCTCTGGTCCCATTCCAAAAGCGAAGCCAGTGTATTTTTTTGAATCGTAGCCTGCCATTTCAAGTACGTTTGGATGAACCATACCGGCACCAAGAATTTCGATCCAGCCTGTTTGCTTACAAACATTACAGCCGCTGCCACCGCAAATTTTACAAGAAATATCCATTTCGACAGATGGCTCTGTGAATGGGAAGAAGCTAGGTCGTAAGCGGATTTCGCGGTCTTCACCAAACATTTTTTTCGCGAATACTTCTAATGTTCCTTTAAGGTCACTCATGCGAATGTTTTCGCCGACAACCAGACCTTCAATTTGCATGAATTGGTGGGAGTGTGTCGCATCATCATTATCACGGCGATACACTTTACCAGGACAAATGATTTTGATTGGCCCTTTGCCTTGATGCTTTTCCATTGTTCGTGCTTGAACCGGAGATGTATGGGTGCGAAGTAAGATTTCTTCAGTAATATAGAAGGAATCCTGCATATCTCGGGCTGGGTGGCCTTTCGGTAAATTCAGAGCTTCGAAGTTATAATAATCCTGCTCAACCTCAGGACCTTCCGCTACCTGGTAGCCCATTCCTATAAATAAATCTTCAATTTCTTCAATAATTCTAGTGAGCGGGTGGTGGTTCCCAACCTTTACTGGACGTCCTGGCAGGGTTACATCAATGCTTTCAGATGCTAATTTTTCTAAGACAGCCGCTTCTTCTAAGCCCTTTTGTTTTGCTTCGATTTTAACAGCGATTGCTTCGCGAACTTCATTAGCTAGTGCTCCCATAACCGGGCGCTCCTCTGCTGAAAGTTTGCCCATGCCGCGCAGCACTTCAGTAATTGGCCCTTTTTTGCCTAAATAAGCAACGCGGATGTCATTCAATTCTCTTAAGTTTGCAGACTGTTCAATTTTCTGAATAGCCTCTTCCTGCAATTCCTTTAAACGTTCTTGCATGTAGATTCCTCCTTAAATTCTTTATGATAATGGGTCGAATGAGCTTTTTTGAAAAATAAAAAAACCCCATCCCTGGAAAGGGACGAGGTTTAGAATTCGCGGTACCACCCTTGTAAACACCATATGTAAAACACACTAGTGTTCGCTTCATTCGGATAACGGCATATGCCGATGCATCTTTACATTTCGTTACTGAAATGGTCCCGATGCCGACTCGGGAGGTGAACTTCTCTTGTCTTTTCCATAAAAGTGCTTTCAGTCGCGGCACTTTCTCCCTAAATGGACATCAGGCAAGATACTTTTCTCCGTCATTGTCTTTAAAATTATCAACATTGTTAAATATTATATACTAAAATTCAACCGTTTCAAACAAGTTTTCAGTTATTTTTTCAAATAGTATAAAAGAATACCGGTGGCAACGGCCACGTTTAGTGATTCGCTTTTTCCGAAAATCGGTATATAAAGGTTCGCTGTGGTTTTTTGGAGAAGCTCCTTGTTCACACCGCTGCCTTCATTTCCAACTATTAGGGCAAAGGATTCTCCAGTTGAAGTATCAGTATATGCAGAAGCACCTTCAAGTGCTGTCCCGTAAACAGGAATATTTTTTTCTTTAAGCTTGTTGGTCCATTCATGCAGGTCCCCTCTGATGATTGGCAGGTGAAAATGGCTACCCTGTGCAGACCTTAAAACTTTTGAATTAAAAATATCGACACAGCCGCGGCCGACGATTACCGCATCAATTCCTGCCGCATCGGCAGTACGAATCATGGTGCCGAGATTGCCCGGATCTTGAACGGCATCAATGAGCAGGTAAGTTTTTGCATCTAAAGCTCCTTGATCCTGCAGGCGGCAGACTGCATAAATCCCCTGGGGTGCTTCCGTCTCCGACAGCGAATTTGAGATTTCATCAGTAACAAGGGTTACTGGTGTACTGCCTGTGTCCCAGCGCGGAGGCAGGCCTATTTTATCAGAGATAATTAATTCTAAAACCTGTTCACCTTGCTTCAAAGCTTCCTCAACCAAATGAAAGCCTTCAACTATAAATGTCCCAGACTTATCACGTTCTTTTTTTGTTAATAGCTTTTTCCATTGTTTTACCTTAGGATTATTGACAGATTCAATGTGTTTCAAAACTGGTTCTCCTTACTTTATTGATTTTCTCATTATAGCCTAATTAAGATACATAATAAAACCAAATTATAGTAATGCTAAGAAAGTAATTCAGGATTAAAAAGGAGTGTGCAGTTATGAACTTAAATTTACGAAATGCTGTTATTCACAATGTTTCTGGTAATTCCCAAGCAGAGTTAGAAGATACAATCGTAGATGCCATTCAAAATGGCGAAGAAAAAATGCTTCCAGGATTGGGAGTTTTGTTTGAAGTTATTTGGAAAAATTCATCAGAAGAAGAGAAAAAAGAGATGCTCTCTACCCTGGAAAGCGGGTTGAAGTGATAGTTTTTTATTAGTGCTGTCGACCCGAGTGCGGTCGGCGGCTTTTTTTAGGATTTTTTGAGGTACTTCCCTGTTTATTTGCGGAAAATCTAGTTTTATTTGCGAATCTGGGCCCTTTATTTGCGAATCAGCAGGTTTTATTTGCGAATCAGCAGGTTTTATTTGCGAATCTAAAAATCCCCGGCAAACCCAGCCGGGGACCAACACCAATTTTTACTCAAACGTAATCTTATAAACCGTTTCATGATCTAAACGCTTAATCACTTCAACAATCAACTTAACGGCATTTTCATAATCGTCGCGGTGAAGCATTGCGGCATGTGTATGAATATAACGAGTCGCAATCGTAATAGCCAGCGCTGGAACGCCATTATGAGTTATATGAATCGGACCAGCGTCGGTTCCTCCGCCTGGAATAGCATCAAATTGATAAGGAATGTTCAATTCATCGGCAAGATCGGTAATAAAGTCGCGTAAGCCTTTATGAGAAACAAGGGTTGCATCATATAGAATAATTTGCGGACCTTTACCCATTTTGCTCATCGCTTCTTTTTCTGAAATTCCTGGTGTATCTCCGGCGATACCTACATCCACAGCAAAACCGATATCCGGCTCAATTTGAGTAGCAGACGTACGAGCACCACGAGTGCCAACTTCCTCTTGAATCGTTCCTACTCCATACACTTCATTTGGATGCTCAACACCTTTAAGCTGCTTTAATACATCAATCGCAATCGCACAGCCGATACGGTTATCCCAAGCTTTGGCTAACAACATTTTTTCATTGTTCATCACCGTGAACTCAAAGTAAGGCACGACCATGTCACCAGGACGGATACCCCACTCCATCGCTTCTTCACGGCTTGAAGCACCAATATCGATAAACATATCTTTAATTTCAACTGGTTTCTTGCGGGCTTCAGCAGATAAAATATGCGGCGGCTTTGAGCCGATAATACCTGTCACATCGCCTTTTCTTGTAACAATCGTGACGCGCTGTGCGAGCATAACCTGTCCCCACCAGCCGCCGACAGTTTGAAAACGAAGAAAACCTTTATCATCAATTTGAGTAACCATGAAGCCGACTTCATCTAAGTGGCCTGCCACCATGATCCGCGGTCCGCCTTCTTTACCTACTTTTTTAGCAATTAAACTGCCGAGGCCATCAGTAGTGATTTCGTCCGCATAAGGAGCTATGTATTTTTTCATGACTTCGCGTACGGCACGCTCATTCCCAGGAATTCCATTGGAATCGGTTAAATCTTTTAACATCGTCAATGTTTCATCTAATTTTGCCATTCTTTTAGACCCCCTTTTTATGTATGTACAGCTTTCATTATACCGAACCCTCTGGTATATTAACAAATTTAACTGTTAATAGTTATTCTGCTGTCTCTGATAATTTACTTCGTTTTTATGAAAATATGCCTTTTCCATTTCTTCAGAGGTAATTCCTAGTAAAAATCCTAATTCTAAGTATGCCTCAAATAATCTTATGTAATCATGGATGCTTCTATTGGTTTGAAACATACTTATTCCTACATACATCTTTAAGAATTGATCTGTCACAGTCAACAATGATGGCTTCATGGACAAATCTAATTCCTGTTGATTGAATCCACATTCAATCCCAAGCGATAAAATAAAGTGAACGCCATCAACATATTCTTCTAAAATGACATCCTTTGGTGATGAAGGTTTCACGCTCCAAAACTTAAAGCTGCGTGTTTCATTTGCCAATTCGCCTAATTCTACAAGCAAGGCGAGCACCTTTCGGTTGAATAAATCTTCATTTTGTAATTGATGTTTTTCTTCAATATGAGCATCCAGCGCTTTTTGCATTTGAAACAATTTTTCAAGATTCATTATGAAATCACTCCTAGTGCTTTTATAAACAGAATTATCTCTAGTATTGCAAGAAAGGGAAATCCGAGTTTAAACGATAAATGCTTTGTTTTATGACGGTAAAGCTGCATACCTGCGGTCGTCCCCACTGCACCGCCAAACAAAGCTACCAGCCACAAAGTTCTTTCGCGGATTCGGTATTCATGCTTTTTAGCCCGCCTCTTATCTTCCCACATTATCACGAGTCCAATAATATTTATAATGAAATAGGCGACGAATAATATTGTCATTCAGTCATTTCCCCCTTATAGAAAAAGCCATCCTCATCAAAGAGAATGGCATTTATGAAATATTACTTGTTATTTTGTTGTTTAGCAACGTTTGCTAATTCAGCAAATGCGTTTGCATCGCTAACTGCTAATTCAGCAAGCATCTTGCGGTTTACTTCGATACCAGCAAGCTTTAAACCATGCATTAAACGGCTGTATGAAAGACCATTCATACGAGCTGCTGCATTGATACGAGTAATCCAAAGTTTGCGGAAGTCGCGCTTCTTTTGACGACGATCGCGGAATGCATACATTAAAGATTTCATAACCTGTTGGTTAGCAACTTTATATAATGTATGTTTTGAACCGAAATAACCTTTAGCTAATTTAAGAACTCTTTTACGACGTTTGCGAGTAACAGTACCGCCTTTTACACGTGGCATGTAATTTCCCTCCTATAATAAATCAATCTGTCCGAGACTATTTTACGTAAGTTAATAATTGACGAATGCGCTTGAAATCGCCTTTAGAAACAAGAGTTCCTTTGCGAAGTTTACGCTTAGCTTTTGTTGATTTGTTAGCAAATAAGTGGCTTGTATAAGCGTGGTCACGCTTTAATTGACCAGAACCTGTTTTCTTGAAACGCTTTGCAGCGCCGCGGTGAGTTTTCATTTTTGGCATTGGGATATCCTCCTTATTACTTATCGTTTTTCGGTGCTAAAACGAGGAACATGCTTCGTCCATCCATTTTAGGATGAGATTCAATCGTTGCAACTTCCTTGCACGCTTCACTAAAACGGTCTAACACACGCTGACCGATTTCTTTATGGGTAATCGCCCGGCCCTTGAAACGGATTGAAGCTTTTACCTTGTCGCCTTTTTCCAAAAACTTAATAGCATTGCGAAGCTTTGTATTAAAGTCATGCTCATCAATCGTTGGGCTTAGACGAACTTCTTTTGTAGTGATGATTTTTTGATTCTTTCGAGCTTCTTTTTCTTTCTTTTGATTCTCGAATTTAAATTTGCCATAGTCCATGATCCGGGCTACCGGAGGCTTTGCATTTGGTGCAACAAGTACCAAATCAAGATTTACTCTTCCAGCAATTTCAAGCGCCTCGTTTTTGGATTTAATTCCTAGCTGCTCACCATTTTGATCGATTAAGCGAACTTCACGAGATCGAATGCCCTCATTTAACAACATATCTTTGCTAATAATTAGCCACCTCCAAGGTTTAATCACGAATACTTTTATCGGGTCCAAGAAGATTTGAAAGGCTCACCATTCGAACCTTGATTTGTGACACCATGTTGAATCGACAGGATCAAGCAGAGCTTTTCATTAAGTACACAAATAAAAAAGTGCGGATGAACACACCCACACTTTACGAAACATAAGTAATAAACAAAAAAGTTCACGTAAAACCTGCCAACTGCTTAAACAGCGTCAAATCAGGTGAGAAGCGGGTGCTTCTTCTTTTCCCAAAAACTCGTATTCAATTTTTACCTTAGTAACTATAACATAAACAAAGATGTGATGTCAAATGAACATTTCATATGACAACGAAATTTATTTTAGCAAGAAATAAAAAATTATTCAATAGTTTTTTTAATAAAAAAAGGGAGGAAAAACCTCCCTTACTAAAACATTAACCTTTTTGCACTTCTGCTTTGATGGAAGCAAGGAAGTCTGCAAATGGCTTTGTTTCTGAGTTTTGTTCGCCATATTTACGGACGTTAACGTCACCGTTTTCAACTTCTTTGTCACCAACAACGAGCATATATGGTATTTTTTGCATTTGGGCTTCTCGGATTTTGTAGCCGATCTTTTCATCACGGCCATCTAATTCCACACGGAATCCTTCATTTTGAAGATGCTCTTGAACCTTGCGGGCATAGTCATAATGCGCGCCTGGAGAAACAGGAATTACTTGAACTTGAACAGGTGCGAGCCATGTTGGGAAGGCTCCTTTGTATTCTTCAATTAAGAAGGCCACGAAACGTTCCATTGTAGACACAACACCACGGTGAATAACTACCGGACGGTGCTGTTTGCCGTCTTCTCCTACATAGTTTAAATCAAAGCGTTCTGGTAGTAAGAAGTCTAATTGAACAGTTGAAAGTGTTTCGTCCTTACCTAATGCAGTTTTAACTTGAACATCGAGCTTAGGACCATAGAAAGCTGCTTCTCCCTCTGCCTCATAATAATCGAGTCCAAGGTCATCCATTGCTTCCTTCAGCATGCCCTGCGCCTTTTCCCACATGGCATCATCGTCAAAATACTTTTCAGTATCCTGCGGGTCACGATAGGAAAGCCGGAAGGAATAGTCATTCAGATTAAAGTCTTTATAAACATCCAAGACCAGGTTTACAACCCGTTTGAATTCATCTTTAATTTGATCTGGACGAACAAAGATATGGGCATCGTTCAAAGTCATTCCGCGTACGCGCTGCAAACCGGATAATGCGCCGGACATTTCGTAGCGGTGCATTGTACCAAGTTCAGCAACTCGGATCGGAAGCTCACGATAGCTGTGAATCGCATTTTTATAAACCATCATATGATGCGGACAGTTCATTGGACGTAATACCAACTGCTCGTTATCCATGTCCATTACCGGGAACATGTCTTCCTGATAATGATCCCAGTGACCAGAAGTTTTATACAAATCGACACTGCCCATTACAGGAGTATATACATGGTCATATCCTAAACGGACTTCCTTATCAACAATATAGCGCTCAACAATACGGCGGATTGTTGCTCCTTTAGGAAGCCAAATTGGTAAGCCCTGACCAACCAATTGTGTATTAGTGAAAAGGCTCAATTCTTTACCAATTTTGCGGTGGTCGCGCTCTTTTGCTTCTTCTAGCAAGCGAAGGTGTTCAGCCAAATCTTCTTTCTTGAAAAAGGCAGTTCCATAAACGCGCTGCAGCATTTTATTGTTGCTGTCGCCGCGCCAGTAGGCACCGGCAATACTTAATAGCTTAAATTCTTTAATTTTTCCAGTTGATGGAACATGAACACCACGGCAAAGATCTAAAAATTCACCTTGCTGATAAATAGTTACAGTCTCTTCATTTGGAATCGCTTCAATAAGTTCAAGCTTATATGGATCATCCATTTCTTTAAAAATCTGAACGGCTTCGGATCGGCTGACTTCCTTACGGACAATTTCTATATTTTCATTGACGATTTTCGCCATTTCTTTTTCAATCTTTGGCAGGTCTTCAGGCGTTAATGATTCCTCTAAATCCATGTCATAATAGAATCCGCCTTCAATTACAGGACCAACACCAAGATTAACGTTGGGAAAAAGTCTTTTTACAGCTTGAGCCATTAAGTGTGCTGTACTATGACGTAACACTTCTAAAGCATCTTTAGATTCTGGTGTAACAATTTCTATAGGACCATCCTCAAGGATTGGACGGCGAAGATCATACATTTCTCCGTTCCATTTACCCGCAATTGCCTTTTTCTTAAGGCCTGGGCTGATGGATGCGGCGATATCTTCCGTTGTTGTTCCTTTTGGGAACTCCTTTACTGCCCCATCAGGAAACGAAATCTTCACAACGTCTGACATAACAATTCCTCCATTCATTTTGTGCGCCATTATAGGTTCGCTTTTGAAAAATAAAAAACCCGCCCCTGGAAAAGGGACGAGTTTGATAAACACGTGGTTCCACCCAATTTTTCATGTTAAAATCCTTCATTAACATGACTTTAGGATTGGGTAACGGTTGAAAGCCGTCGGCGATTACTGACCTCAAAAAATGAAGTGTTGACTGCCGAAGTTTAAAGGTGGTAAGTATTTTTTCCGTGTTAGGAGACTTTCAGCCGCTGGACTCCCTCTCTATTAAACCGTAAAGAAATACTGTTATCCTCATCATTACTTTTACTGTAGTATTTTGCTATGTAGGTTATTATAATGATTTATTTTTGAAAAATCAAGGTACATAAAACTAAATATTGACAAAATTTTATTTTCCTATGCATGATTTTCTGAAGAATTTGTATCTGCTGTCCATTTTTTTGTTCCCCTAAGAGCATCATATGAATGAATCGACACTCTTTCTTCAAAAATATTTTTAATGGTTCTAACTAATAGCTCTTCTGCGTTTTTTGTATAGATAAAAATAGAGTTCGGCGCAATGGATAAAAGCGGTGCGATCGAAGCAGAATCCACATAAACTGGATGATTAACAAGCAGCTTCCGATCAATCAATCTTGTTAATTCTCCTCTTTTCATTTCAACTAATTGCTCATTGTAAAAAGTGATTTCTTCATCAAACAAAATGTGAAGTACGTCCATTTTCGGTTCCCGGTTCGCTAAAAAATCCCTGAGCATTTGGACAAACATTTGATATTCCTGCTCCATTTTATATTCGTCAATTGAAATCTCCACATAGCTTTCAAGCAGCTGGAGATAGGGCCGCAGGCGAAACTTCAACAATGAATCAAATGAAAACGAGACATTGTCGTGAAAAATTTGCTCAATTGCTTCCTTAATTTTCGGTTCCTCACTCGTTTCCTTCAATAAACCTTTAAAGTCTTCTCTTTGATCTTCAAGTATGGAATAAATAATCTCTAATATTTGCTGCTGTTCTTCTCGATCCTCGTAATAATATTGATTCTTCAAAATATCACAAAACCAATCATCGCGTTTAATGACGGTAATAAACTCATAAAATGCATTTTTTATTGTTTCAAAAAAGTTATCGCTAAAAGAGCCATTTAAAATTTTTACTATATGTCGATCTTCAAAAAGAAGAATATTTTCACATTCCAATTTATTATTTAAACACTTTTGTAAGTGGTTATAAAACCTCATTGCATCCATCTTACTTTGGAAAATGATTTCAACCAACCAAATCCCCCCTTTAACCAAATCTTTGTTTTAAATATATATGGGGGACTTGGCCAAAATAGAAGTTAGCGAATGGATGCATTTGTATTTTAGATAAAAAAAGGACTGCCCTATCTTAGGCAATCCCAAATAAATATTATTAACGACGGTTCGGCCCGTCCACCAGAACAGGTTCACTCAAGGACCGAATCCGCTCCATGATCCTGCGCGCCTTCATTTTCTCCTCTTCGCCGCGCTGACTATAGGTCAAATGGTGCTCGAGCCCCGCAAAATCAAAGTTTGAAGTAAAAAATGTCGGCAGGCTTTCCAGCATCCGGAACTGTAAAATCGGCCCCAATACTTCATCCCTCGTCCAACTGGATACCGCTTCTGCACCAATATCATCCATCATTAGGATTGGTTCTTTTTTTAGCGCTTCAATTTTTTCATTTAAGGTGGAATCAGCAATGGAACCTTTCATTTCCCTTAGCAGTTCTGGCACATAAACAATCATCGAGGAAATCTGTTTCTTTGCAAGTTCATTGGCAATGGCTCCTAGCAAATAGGATTTTCCCACACCAAATTTGCCGTAAAAATATAATCCCTTTTGTTTCTTTCCCTTTTCATAGTTCATTAAAAAAGTAGCTGCTTTATCTACGGCATCCAGCCTGCCCGAATCTCCTTCAAAATCCTCGAAGGATGCTTCCAATATATCTCGTGGGACATACAAGCTTTTGATGAGCTGTTCGTTTTTCCGCTTTTCATCTGCGATTACTTTTCTTTGGCATCTTTTATAAACAACATCAATGGAGCCGCGATTTATTACTAATTCCGGGTGATAGCCCTTCATCATATTGACACAGCCATCAAGACTTGGACATTTATTACAACCAATGCTTTGTTTGGTGAATTCAAATAATTTTATCATGCCCTTATTAATCATGTCATGCGTCACTTCATCCTGATGCTCCATCAAAAAGGCTCTTACACCAGGATTTTGGAGCACCTCTTGACGCTGTTCTTCAAACCGTTTTTGAAAGTTTTCATTTCCCGAGAGACGCTGCAATGTTTTATTAATTCTCTCCATCCTTTGTCACCCCCTATTTTCGAAAAGCTTTTAATTTCTCTTCGATGGCGCGTTTTTTGGCCTCATCTTCAGAAATATTTGCTTGTGGATTATCATTAGCAGAATTATTAGAGCTTTCATCAAACCAATCTGGAATAAGTTCTGTCCGAATAGGCTTTTTGTTTGTTGTCCCTTTTCCGCCGGATTTTTTATTTTCCGTCCAGCCGAGGTAGGTTCGGTGTTCCTTTTTCGCCAGGTCCATTGCCTCTTTTACGGTCTTCATTTGCAATCTTGCCCAGTGACTAGCGAGTTTTTCAACATAGCCTTTTGTCAGCTTCATATCGGTTTTAAGCATGACAAAATGAATGAGGACATTAATCACGCCAGGAAGAAGCTTTTGTTTGAACATAACCTCTTCAATAATTTGGATATCCGATTTTGAAGGCTCTGCTCCCCCTGAAAGGTCTATTAAAAATTGCAATGGAGAGGTTGTCTCCAAATAGCGAATCAATTGCTCTTCCTGTGTTTTGGGCTCGGTTATTTGAACCTGATGAATAGCCGGCTGAACCCGTTCAACCAAGTTAGGAAGTTGATCATGATTGACATATTGATACCAATCGCGGGCGCCCTTTCTTAATTCTTCAATATCAATTTCATTGGACTCATTTAATGCACTGAAAATAATATTTTTCATTTGCAGCGGGTCAATTGTATAAAGGAAAGCCAAATTGCTAATAACCTCTTTTACTTTAGGGGTTAATGCCTTCTTTGGGACTAATGATTCATTTAACCCAGCCATTAACAAATCAAAATCGAAGGTTCCAACATCAATTTGGATTCCTCTTTGCTCATTACGGCCAATAAATTGCTGATTTTCTTTCGCTTCCAAATCTTCCGAAGTATCCTGTAAATACTGCAGACTCCCTGGTGTGGCGGAAACAAACACATCCTGAAAAGCTTTCGTTACATCCTGGAATTCTTTACTGTTTGGTTTTTTCTGATCGGAAAAAAAGTGTTTAAGCCTGTTAAAGTGTTTTTTTCCGATTTTTCGATAGAGATAAATATTTAACATTCCATCTAAAAAGAATTGTTCAGGATTTAAGGGAGGGTGAAGCTCATAAATAAAGGATCTTTCACCTTCATCCATCTTCACATATGTTTTTAATAAACCTATACCTTCAAGCTTTAAGCGCGCTTCATAAATATCCTTTAAATTCATCCCTAACAGGTTCATTAAGAGATGGTGTGTAGAGTGTTCCGACCACAGTCTATTTTCCTCAAGCTCTGACCAAAGTGTCATATATAGGCTAAAACAGACTGATCCAATTAAGGGCTGATATAAGAACGTCAGCACTTTTCGGTCATACTCATGCAAGAGCCCATTTGCCGCTACCCGGTAACGGTCGATTGGAAGAATTTCCTGCCAATGCTGCGCCATACCCATTTACCACTCCCTTCAATTTAAAAAGAGAGCGATAGCTCCCTTATGATTTCTCTTTATTTATTAGTTCCTTTAATTCTTCAATAAAAACATTAATGTCCTTAAATTGACGGTAAACCGAAGCAAAGCGGACATAGGCTACTTCGTCGACATGTGCCAATCTGTCCATAACCATTTCGCCAATTGCTTCACTTTTGATCTCTGAAATACCCTGGCTGCGAAGTGCCTTTTCCACTCCATGTGTAATATCCTCTAGTTCCTTTAGGGCAACAGGACGCTTTTCACAAGCTTTTATCAATCCGCGAAGTATTTTATCACGGCTAAATTCTTCCCTAGTGCCTTCCTTCTTCACGACAATTAAAGGAATTTCTTCGATTTTCTCAAAAGTAGTAAAACGATAGCCGCATTCTTCGCATTCTCTTCGTCGTCTTGTCGCTCGTCCTTCATCAACAGGCCGAGAATCAAGCACACGAGTTCCATAATTTTGACATGAAGGGCATTTCATTTGCTAATCAACTCCAACTCTAAACAATAAATCCGTTCAACATCCTTACTATTATCTTATAAAAAAGAATACCTTTTCACAAGTAGAAGTATTAAGAGTTTTTTATAGTCGTATGTAATTGATTCATTCGCTCGTAATAAGAGTTGATCCGCTTTTTCAAGTCCGGATAGATGCCCAGCAGGGAGAATTTCTCGGATGAAATATTAAAATCAACAGCTGTTTGCATTGGTTTTACAGAAACGATTGTCGCAATAAGGAAGCAGGAGAATGGTTTATGGATTTCAACGGCAATTTCTCCATGTTCTTTTGAAACGGTCGTTATCCGGCAATCAGCGTCTTCCCGAAACATTTTTTCTGCTGATTCAAATAGTTGATTAAAAGTAGCTTTATAATAATGTGTTTTCAGTGAAGTATCAGAGTTCCCGTCAGATGTTTCAATTTCTCTTTTAAATCGAGTAAATAAATTAGCCATAAAAACCCCCTGCAAATTACACTTTTATTATAGTGTACAACATTACACCAAAAATATAAAAAGAGGTGTACTGAATACACCTCTTACGATTTTTAGTTTTATTAGAATTTAAAGAACTCTTGCTTGTTTAACTCGAACAGGACCCATTCCGCGTGGAATTTCAATGTTCTCGCGTGTTTCAGCATTTAACGCTTCAGCAATATAATCCGCTGCAATATTTGGATTTAAATCACCGCAAGTATACACATCAATGCTTGCATAGCCGTGCTCAGGGAAGCTGTGAATGGTTAGATGTGATTCAGAAATAATGACTACCCCGCTGACACCTTGTGGAGCGAATTTATGAAAAGCTACTTCGCGAATTTCTGCACCTGACTTAAGAGCCGCTTCTACAAAAGTTTGTTCAATAAAGTCAATGTCATTCAGTTTTTCAAAGTCGCATCCCCATAATTCAGAGATTACGTGACGACCCATTGTTTCCATATTCAATTCCCCCTCTAACCTTTTTCAGATCCTTTCTTGAAATTCTGTTATTGACGGTACAGAACAACTACCACGGGGGAAAGTTAGTCCAGAGAGGTCCTAACCCTTTAAGTAATTATCCACTCCCAATTTCAAGAAGTTCACGATGACTAGTATACTTTGTTTATATTTTTTTTGCAACCTATCAAAATAAAATTTTTGCAAGTATTAAATAATTCCATTTAATGATATTCAAAATAGGCAATATGGCAACAAAAAAAGCTGTCAATCGACAGCTTTTTTTACCCGACCTTGACCTTTGATAAGTTGGCAATTTCCTCTGCTACATATAATGTAAGATCGATTACGCGTGAAGAATAGCCCCATTCATTATCATACCAAGCAAGGACTTTTACTTTTCTTGTACCCATTACCATGGTGGAAAGTCCATCAATAATAGCGGAATGCTCGTTTGTATTAAAATCCACAGATACCAGCGGTTCCATTGTCAAATCTAGAACTCCTTTTAAATGACCATCAGCCGCTTCGGTAAACGCTCTATTGATATCATCAACAGTTACATCTTGTTTCAAATCAACCACTAAGTCCACTAATGATACGTTTGGTGTCGGAACTCTTAGTGCCATTCCATGCAATTTTCCCTTTAACTGAGGCAGCACTAGGGATAAAGCCTTTGCAGCTCCCGTTGTAGTTGGAATGATAGATTGTCCGCATCCACGAGCTCTTCTTAGGTCCTTGTGCGGGTTATCGATATTATTTTGATCATTTGTATAGGCGTGAATGGTTGTCATCAAACCGCTTTCAATTCCAAATTTATCATCTAATACCTTTGCAACAGGTGCAAGGCAGTTTGTCGTACAAGACGCATTTGAAATAATATCATGCTTTGTGATATCGAGCATTTCATCATTAACACCCATAACGATTGTTACATCTTCATTTTTACCTGGTGCAGTTAAGATTACTTTTTTTGCTCCTGCTTCTAGATGAAGCGCAGCTTTTTCTCTAGCATTAAATTTCCCTGTAGCTTCAATGACAATATCAATCCCTAGTTCTCTCCAAGGCAGTTCTTCAGGATTACGATTGTTTAACAGTTTAATTCTTTTTCCATTAACAATTAATTCATTATCTAAAGAAATGACTTCTCCTTGGAAAGGTCCATGGTTTGTATCATATTTCAATAAATGAGCTAACGTTTCGGCTGGATAGCTTGCATTTATCGCTACAATATCAAGTTTATTTTCAAGGATCGCTTTTCTAAAAACCATCCTTCCGATTCTCCCAAACCCATTAATTGCAACTCTTGTCTTCATTGTATGACCCCTTCCGTATTAACGTTATACTTTTAGTTCCCTTTGATGTAATTAGTATAACACATTTAAACGTAATTGTGATGAATAAAAAGCGGATTTTTTAATGTTTTATTATTCTGACTTTTTATGCAAAAAAAATAAGAAGGATTTGCTCCTTCTTTGATTATTTATGCTTGATTCCCCAGCTGGATAAAATCTCGATAAGCTGTTTTTTTGAATCCGCAATTGATCCATTATTGTCTATTACGGCGTCGGCTAATTTGACTTTATCAGAGAGCGGCATTTGTGAATGAATTCTTGCTTCCGCATCCTCTATTGAAAGATTATTTCTCTCGATTAATCGCTTTAATTGAGTTTCTTTGTCAACATAAACGAGGATGGTTTTCTCCACCATATAAGTTTGCTTGCTTTCAAATAATAATGGAATATCTAGTACCACAACTTTCTCATTACGATGTTTAGCATCGTCAACCATTAAGTTCATTCTTTTCCGTACTTCCGGATGAACTATTTGATTTAATTGATGTCTTTTTTCAGCTTGGTGAAAAATTATCGAGCCTAATTTCTGCCTATCGATTTCACCGTCCTCAAGCAAAATCTCCTTACCAAATTCTTCAACAATTTGATTATAAGCAGATTCTCCCTTCATGACCGCCAGGCGTGCTTCAACGTCTGCATCGACAACTGTAATATCCATTTCCTTGAACATATTTGATACGGTACTTTTTCCACTGGCAATTCCGCCTGTTAAACCGATAATTAGTGACATGCTCTTATCCTTTCTCGATTATTATAATTTCCATATTCCAATTATAATTAATAAGATACCAGGAATGAACGTAAATTTTTGAATCCATTCAAATTTATGAAAGAAGGTTCCGCTTTTTATCCCTAATAGAACAAAGAGGGAACTCATTATTGCTACGGTAAAGGATAAAATTAACGGAGAGAATCCAAGCATAGCTGCGCCAATTCCTGCTCCAAAAGAGTCAAGTGAAAGGGCTAAACCCAGCATTAAGGCTTCTATTCCCGTAATGGTGCCGGATTGGTCAAAGTCGGCTGACATAGGTTTTTTCAAAATATTAATGGCTATCCCTAGTGAGCGTATTTCAAAATTCACAATTGTTTTTTCGTGTTTAAGGATTTCTTTTTCTTTCTCAGGCCGGAAAAATTGATAGAGCACTCCAGCGCCAAGAGCAATCAGAATGAAACCTCCCAGGCTTGCGGTGATCCTCGGGGACAAAACCCGTTCAAGACCATGTCCGATTGATATGGCAATTAATAAAGAAACTGCCGAGCATGTTGCAATAATAATAATTGATTTTAACGGCATTACCATTTTCCTTAATCCATAGGTAAAACCTACGCTAAAGCTGTCAAGGCTGAGGGCAAATGCCAGTATTAGAAGTGAGAACAACTGAACCATGACGTCTAGGACTCCTTCCTCCAAAATCACTAAGATAGTATATGGCAGGAGCCTATCCGATGTTATTCAATTATCCTCCACTCTTACAAACTTAAAGTCTTTGACAGGTTGGGCAATAGTGGGTGCCTCTGCCGCCTACCGTTGTTTTTTCAAGGGGTGTCCCGCATCGTTTACATTCCTCGCCTTTTCGTCCGTATGCATATAATTCAAGCTGAAACATACCGATTTCACCTTGAGAGTTCACATAAGATCTAATGGTGCTGCCGCCTTTTTTTACCGCCTCACTTAAAGTCGCGACAATTTCACGGTGAAGAATGGATATTTCATTCTTGTTCAGCGTGCTGGCAATCCTCTCAGGATGGATCCCTGAACGAAAAAGGGCTTCATCGACATAGATATTTCCAAGGCCTACAAAGAGCTTCTGATCTAGTAAAGCCGGTTTTATTTTCCGATTCGTTTTTTTCAATTTCTCAGCTAAATACTCTTCCGTAAACTCCTCGGAAAAGGGTTCCGGACCCAGTTCAATTAACGGCGGCTTGAGGAATTCCTCGCCTTTTTTATATAGATGCATCGTTCCAAATTTCCGAACATCACGGTACCTTAATTCAGTTCCATCTGTAAAATGAAAAATTACATGAGTATGCTTATCAAATGGCTCATCTTTAGGGTATAGTCCATATTTACCTTCCATCCGCAAATGGGATACCATGGCAAATTGGTCCGTATACAGAATTAAAAATTTCCCTCGTCTGCCGACATCCAGAATCGATTCACCTTTTAAAGCATCGATAAACTGCTCCACCTCGACAGGATTTTTTATGATTTTTGGCCAGTAGACCGAAATGCTTTCGATTGTTTTATGTACAACTAGTTTTTCTAATGTTTTCCTGACTGTTTCTACTTCTGGAAGCTCTGGCACTTCGTTTGGCCCCCTTTTTATTTCGCGTCAAACCAAGTTGGACCATACGCATAATCGACTTTTAATGGTACTTTTAATTCGAGCGCATTTTCCATAACTAGCGGCACTAAGCTTTTAAGAATTTCTACTTCCTCTTCAGGTGCCTCAAAAATTAATTCATCGTGTACCTGAAGTAATAGACGGGTTTTTAAGCCTTTATCCTTTAAGGCCTCTGCCATATCAATCATTGCTTTTTTTATAATATCTGCGGCAGTCCCCTGGATTGGTGTATTCATCGCTGTTCTCTCTGCAAAACTTCTAAGATTGAAATTTCGGGCTGTTATTTCAGGTAGGTATCTCCGTCTATGCAAAAGTGTTGTAACATACCCCTTCTGTCTTGCTGAATGGATAATGTCATCCATATATTCCTTTACACCCGGGTAGGTCTCAAGGTAGCGCTCAATAAATTCGCCCGCTTCCTTTCTTGTTATTCCTAACGATTGTGACAGACCATAATCGCTTATTCCATAAACAATTCCAAAGTTAACTGCCTTTGCCTGCCTGCGCATATTTGAGGTTACCTCATCTTTGCCGACATGGAAGACCTCCATCGCTGTTTTAGTATGAATATCCAGGTCTTCTTTAAAGGCTTGTATCAATTTTTCATCACCGGCAATGTCAGCCAAAACGCGGAGCTCAATCTGTGAATAATCGGCGGCAAAAATAACCCAGCCTGGTTCAGACGGGACAAAAGCCTGTCGAATCCTGCGGCCCTCCTCAAGTCGGATAGGAATATTTTGCAGATTGGGATCAATCGAGCTTAATCGGCCTGTCGCTGTTAACGTTTGTTGATATCGCGTATGAACCTTTTCAGTATTTGGATTAATAAATTTAAGCAGCCCTTCGATATAGGTTGACTGAAGCTTGCCCAATTGCCTGTAGAGCAATATATGCTCAATAATTTCATGGTCACCTGCTAATTTTTCTAAAACATCAGCGGATGTGGAGTGTCCCGTTTTCGTTTTCTTAAATGAATAGAGACCTAGCTTTTCAAATAAAATAACACCCAGCTGTTTGGTTGAATTAATATTAAATTTTTCGCCTGCTAATTCACATATTTTCTCCTCAATATCAATTAACCGTTCATTTAGTTCCTTACCCATCGTTTCAAGTCGTTCCCGCTCAACTTTGATACCGCAAGATTCCATATCCGCTAAGATTAGCGATAATGGCATTTCGAGCTCGGTAAACAATTCATACTGTTCATTACGTCTTAATTCATCTTCCAATCTTTCTTTTAAATCGGACATAGCCAGGCTTTTGCGAACAAGATGTTCCGCCAGCTTAACTGCTTCCGGGACTTTTCGTTTTGCCCCTTTTCCAAAAAACGATTCATCTGATTGGATGTTATGTAAGTCATAGCGTTTCGCAATCGCGGCGAGATCTTCGATGTTTTCAGAGGGATTAATGATATAGGAAGCCATCAAAATATCAAAATCGGCCCCTTTTAAATGGATGTCATGTCTCCTTAATGAAACCTCGGAACGTTTGACATCATAGACCGTTTTTTTCTTGCTTTCATCCTCGGCCCAATTTTTAAAAGCTTCCGATTGCAATGCTTGTTCTGTTGGCAGATAGAAATGGCCATTTTCATTTACAATAGAGAAGCCAATAATATCAGCGTAATGATAATTATCGTCAAGCATTTCCACGTAAAAATAATTGTTGTCTGCAAAAATGTCTTTCGTTATTTCTTGCGGGATATTGACTTCAACATCCTCAAGCTCCTTCTCCTCGGTTACAGGTGTATCCTCACCCAGTTTGTCCAAAAGCGAATTGAAGCCTAATTCTTTATAGAAAGCAACTAGTTTTTCGCGAATAATTCCTTCGTAATGGATGCTATCTAAATCTACTTCTACAGGTGCTTGTCTTTCAATCGTCGCAAGTTCTTTGCTCATCAATGCCTGGTCTTTAAATTCCTCGAGCTTTTCCTTCAATTTGTTCCCGCTGACTTGATCAATCGAGTTTAACAAATTCTCTAGCGTTGAAAATTCCTTAAGCAGCTTAATCGCCGTCTTTTCTCCTACCCCTGGAACACCTGGAATATTATCGGAGCTATCACCCATTAATCCCTTCATATCAATAATTTGCTCTGGGGTCAGTCCGTATTTTTCCGAAATGTGCCCTGGTGTATATTCTTCAATATCGGTAATCCCTTTTCTTGTGATTCCAACCGTTGTATGGGAGGAGGAAAGCTGTGTTAAATCCTTGTCCCCAGAAATAACCTTCACTTCGTAGCCGTCTTGTTCCGCTGACAACGAAAGTGTTCCAATTATATCATCGGCCTCGTAATTTTCCAGTTCATATCTTGAAATTCCATAGGCATCGAGCAGTTCACGAATGAACGGAAATTGCTCCGATAATTCAGGCGGCGTTTTTTGTCTTCCGCCTTTATATTCCCCAAAAGTTTTATGTCGAAAGGTCGTTTTACCGGCATCAAAAGCAACAAGCATATGTGTCGGCTTTTCATCTTCGAGTATTTTCATTAGCATCATCGTAAAGCCGTATACCGCATTGGTGTGGATCCCCTTATCATTATTAAGCAGCGGCAGTGCAAAAAAAGCACGGTAGGCAATACTATTGCCGTCAATCAGGACAAGCTTTTTCTTTTCCAACAATTTCACCCTCTAATATTTTTTTAGTTCAATGATAAATTCGCTTCCTTCACCAAGCTCACTTCTTACACTGATTTGCCCATGGTGAGCTTCTATTAAATGTTTAACAATGGCAAGCCCTAGTCCCGTTCCGCCCGAATTTCTGCTTCTAGCACGGTCTACACGGTAAAAGCGCTCAAAAATACGGGGAATTTCTTCTTTTTTAATTCCTACTCCAGAGTCCTTCACATGGATCCGAACAGTTTCCCCATGCTCAAGCAAGATAACTTTTACCTCTCCCCCAGCCGGGGTGTATGTAATGGCATTGGCAATTAAATTGATAAATACCTGCTTTAATCGGTCTACATCACCTTTTATGAATACTTGCTGCTGTTTATTTATAAGTTCCAGATGAATTCCCTTTGTTTGTGCCTTACCATTTAGGAGTGTAATAACTTCTTCTAGTAATGTATGTAAATCTAAATCCTGCATGGCCAATTGAAAGCCCTGCTGCTCAATTTTTGAAAGATCTAATAATTCCTGAATGAGCGTTTGCAGCCGGTCGCTTTCTTTTAAAATAATAGAAAGGAAGGCTTCCAAAGTCTCTTTATTATTCATCGCTCCATCGAGGAGTGTTTCCGCAAACCCTTTAATAGAAGTAACAGGAGTTTTTAATTCGTGGGAAACATTCGCCACAAAATCCTTCCGCATTTGCTCGAGTTTTTTCAGCTCTGTAATATCATGAAAAACGAGCAAAACCCCTTTCCAAACATTGTTGGTTCCAATAATCGGCACACCATATACGACAAAATATTTTCTTTCAATAAATAAAGGAATTAATATTTGTTTATTAACCTTTTTCTCAGTTCGAAATACTTCTGCAATTATTCCACTAATTTCTTCTTCTTCAATGACTTCATAATAAAGTTTATTTAAGTAATCAGACGGGCTGACTTGGAAAATATCAATAAAGCCTTTATTAATTAAATTGATGTACCCGCGGCTATCAATGAAGACTAATCCGGCACCCATATTTTCAATCAATACCTTCAAACGATCATGCTGCATTTCTTGTGTTTTCACAAGCTCTTGGAGGTTTTGAGCGAGCCTGTTTATCGATGAGCCCAGCATACCGGTTTCATCAAGCCGATCAACCCTTGTTCTCGCCCGGTAATTTCCTTTTGTCAATTCAATCGCAACGTTGGTCGCTTCGACAATCGGCTTCGTATACCTCGACGTTATTCTTAATCCAATAATGATGATGACAATTAAAGCAATCCCCAGAAATAAAGAGATGCTCCACAAGATGACTATTTTCGAGTGAACATTAAGTGATTCCAAAAAATAGATTTTAAATAACTGACCAAGCAATAATCCTATTCCAACTAATACAATTATAATTAAGGTGATTAGAGCAATGATCATTCTGGTCCGAAATTTTATCATTCTCCTTTTGGCTCCTCTAATTTATAGCCAAGGCCGCGAATGGTTTTAATATAGGCTGGCTTTTTTGTGTCTTCCTCAATTTTTTCCCTTAAATGTGAGATATGTACATCCACGATTCTAGTATCGCCAGCAAAGTCATAATTCCAAACAGCACTAAGCAATTGATCACGGGTTAATACTCGTCCCTTATTTTGTGCGAGATAAAGAAGCAGTTCAAATTCTTTTAAGGTTAACTCGATAAGATTCTCTTTGAAGTAGGCCTCATATTTTTCTGGATGAATCGTTAAATTTCCAATCAAAATTTGTGATTCATCTTGAACGCTTTCTTCAGAATTTTCTTGTTGAACTTGCGTCCTTCTGAGGATGGCCTTTACTCTTGCTAACACTTCTCTTGGACTGAATGGTTTGACCATGTAGTCATCTGCACCAAGCTCGAGGCCCAATATTTTATCGAGTTCATCATCTTTGGCAGTCAGCATTAAGATAGGCGTCATGATTTTTTCTTGGCGAAGCTGCTTGCACACTTCCATCCCATCCAGCTTTGGAAGCATTAAATCGAGAACGATAATATCAGGCGATTCTATTTCCGCTAATCGTTTTCCTTCTTCTCCATCCATTGCTGTTACAACTTCAAACCCAGCCTGCTCCAAATTATATTGAAGCAGGGTGACTATTGACTGTTCATCATCGACTACTAGTATTTTATTTTTCATTATATCCCCCACCTACATAAGTTACCTTCATTATAATAATAAATTATGCGGATTATCTAGTTTAATGGGCTGAACTATATTAGTATCGCTTACGCTAAAAAAATCGTTAAAAACCTAAGTCTGGGCATTCGTTAAAGTTTTATCGGGATTATCTTTACGAAAACTTAACAAAGCCTAATTTATCTCTAAAGGAAAAATTAGGCTTCATATATATATTTTGGTATTGCTGAAAAGTTAATTTGACCCACTTGTCCCATAATCCTTTACAGTTAAATTTACATTATACTTGATAGGAATCTTACTAAACGTGTGATCCCAATCTTTTTTAACCTTCTCCCAAACTCTAGGGTATTCAATCCTCAATCTGTTTCCAAAACCTGCAACATCAACCTGATAGTTTTGTTGGGTTTTGACTAATATATGTTTAACTAAACGTTCCACTTCTTTTTCAGTCGTTTTTTCCGCTTTTTTTAAAAACTTATTTTCAAATGGTTTTCCCGAAGGAACCCAATGTTCGGCAATACTTCCTTCGGAATTAATCTCTACATCGAATGAAATGTTATTGTTCACAACCCGAGGCTGAATTTTACTCTTCATTGATTTTATCTCGTAAATAATCGGCTGACTGGTCTCTTTATCAAAGCTCTTCACAACACCGCCTTTTCCTTTACCCGTTAGCCATACTATACCCTCTAATTCTTTTTCATTCAAAAACCCGAGCAGTTTTTTGGTCTTCCCCTTTATTACAGCCGCTCCTGCAAATTTGACTTCACCATTCTCCGAGACCACAGTCTGTACAAGAAAACTGGATCCAGAATGCAACTTACCCATTACTTTAGCCAGTGTTAAGGAAGGTAAAATCTTCGTTGTTCTTTCTTGACTTTTTGTAATCTGAAAAAGATGAAAGGCTGGAATAACGGTTGTTTCTTGCGATTCTAAAGTTTTTTTAGCGTTGTCCTTAGCGAAAAGTATTAGACCGCTTAACCGCATCTCTTGTTCTCTAAGAAAAAAATCCAATATCTGTTGTAGATTCAAAGTACGTGCAAGATCCTCTCCAATTACAATAACTTTTGAATGTTGAGCAAATGCACGTTTATCAATTTTCAATATCATCTTACGTAATATAGGAAGAATGGAATCTCCTGTTTCCGATACATTTTTGTAAGATTTTTGCTGCGGGGCACCTGTTTTTTTCCCAGTGTCTGTTGTCTGAGAAGTTATTAATTGGTTAGTTATCGTAATCATCACCCTATTTGGATACCTTTCCTCTTGTCCCTCAATTTCTTCACTTAAGTCTGCTTTTTTTTCTAAATCCAGTGCTGTACCTGCAACAAGACCCAACTCCTCAATTTCTTTACTACTCCAGCATCCAGTAAGCTGCAGCACCAGCAGAAGGATTAGGGAACCCTTGAGAAATCGAAAAAAATTTCTTCGTTTCATGTTTTCCCAACCTTAACTTTTGAAATTAACAATAGTAGCAGCGGCAATACACCAAATAACACTAACGCAGCATTTCCAATTAAATCTCCAAATTTAAAAAGGTCGTTTAAATTTTTTGGAATCAAAGCTATGACATAAATAATGAATAATAAACCATACATTAATGGATTCATCTTCATTTTAAAAATTTGGGACAAACCCAGGGAAGCGGCATAATACGTGATCGTAAAAGTGGAAAATATTTGCATAATCCAAATAACTAGTAACAACGACTCAAAGCGTTCAAAAATCAAACCTTGGATTTCAAAGCTCCTTATGAGGTCAAGGGTGGGCCATGTTCTCAAAACCACTCCATCAATTGATAAAGCTCCGATGACCATAATAACGGTTATGATGTAAAAAATCATAGGAATGGCAATTCCAACGAGAATAACCTTGGTGGCTTTATTTGGTTTTTGCATAAATGCTGTTAGGAGCAACATAATTTCCGGTCCTAAAAATGCTAGAACCGTTGTTTTAATACCTTTAAATACGGGAATCAGTCCTAGCCCTAGGACAGGTCGAAGATTATCCATCTCAAATATTTTGAATCCCAAAAAGGTAACAAGTAAAAAAATAACTACTGTAATCGGAAAAATGATTTCAAACAGCCGGGCAATCGGGTTTATTCCGTCCATGACTAAATAGAGACCTATCCACATAAACGGCATAATGATGGCCCAAACAGGGGTGCCTTCCAGCAAAAAAAAACCTGTTACTTCAGCCAGTGCTCTAACTTCAAAGGCGGCAAGGCTAAAAAAGTAGCCTACAATAAGCAGACTGATTAAACTGCCAACCCATTTCCCCACTAATAATTGGCTGTATTGATAAATGGTTTTTTCAGGAAACTGATGACTTAATTTGACCATGATGACTCCTGCAATTATTGCAATCAATCCACCTATTATGACGGACATCCAAACATCAGCGGTTTTCACCTTCTCTACAGAAGTCCGCGGAAGGGTGAGGATTCCAGCTGCAAGAATATAATTGATGAGGACAATTGCTGCTTGTGGAGTAGTAATACGGTCCTTAGGACTAACTTTCATCGCTGGTTCATCCCCCTTTTAAAGTAAGCTACCCTTTCCGAATGGAATCTTTTGTATTTAGCATTTTCGGACGGCGTTTCATCATAAATAGCGGCATTCTTACGATAAAATCTTTCCAGTCACTTATTCGATAAGGAACGGCCGGACTGACATATGGTACTCCAAAGCTTTTTAATTTCACCAAATGACTGCAAAGCATGAGGAAAAACAATGCAATTCCATACAAACCAAACACGGCAGCACAGAACATTGCTACAAAACGCAGGATTCTTAACGTTATCCCGGCGCTATATTGTGGGATTGCAAAGGAGGAAATGGCGGTCAATGACACCACAATTACCATGATAGGACTGATGATCCCTGCTTGTACTGCAGCTTCACCAATAATTAATCCTCCGACAATCCCCATTGCAGGGCCAATCGGTTTAGGCAGACGGAGACCTGCTTCCCGCAATATTTCAATCGATATTTCCATAATTAGTGCTTCTATCAGTGCTGGAAAAGGTACGCCTTCCCTTGATGCAATAATAGATAATGCTAACTTGGTCGGTATTAACCCTGGGTGAAACGAGATAAAAGCAATATACATCGAAGGTGCAAAAAGAGATAAAAATGCAGCTAAAAAGCGTAAGAGTCGGATTAATGAACCAGGAATCCAGCGTTCATAATAGTCCTCAGGTGATTGCAGCAGCATGCTAAAGGTAAATGGAACAATCAAAGCAAAAGGTGAGCCATCTAATAAAATCGCAATTCTGCCTTCCATCAAAGCACTGTAAACCCGGTCTGGACGCTCCGTATTCTGCACCTGGGGAAATGGGCTGAGGAAATTATCCTCAATCAGCTGCTCCACATAGCCTGATTCCGCCAGCTCATCGATATTAATTGTCTTAATTCTTTTTTTGACCTCGTCCACCAATGATGGATCTGCAATATCTTTTATAAAAGCGATAACAAGTTCCTTTTTAGCTCTAACACCTACTCGAAATTGGATAATGGATAAATTGTGATTACAACCAACCTGTCGTAAAATGGCCGTATTATCGCATAACGTTTCTGTAAATCCGATCCTTGGTCCGCGAACCAAAGCTTCTGAAACAGGCTCTTCGATATTGCGCGCTTTCGCTTTTGTAGTGCCGAGAATGATGACTTCCTGTATACCATCGATTAAAAGCGCTGTACAACCTGTCAATATTTCAGAAAGTAAGTCTTGCAAATTATTTACTTCTGTTAAGTCACTAATTGAAAGAGCTTGATTAGTAATAAATTCTTTTAAACTGACTTCACGGTGTTCATGTCTTTCTGGAAAATTGGCCATAAGTGAGTATAAAATTTGATTATTGATGAGCTCTTTGTCTGTTAGTCCTATAAGAAAAATAATAGCCGCTCTAATACCTGTGTTTCCTAAATAAAACTCGCGAAAACTCACGTCATAGTTATGACCAAGTTCATTCCTGATTTGGTCTAAATCAATGGTGATTCTACCTGTAAATGGAAGTGTTGCATCCTCCGTCTGCTTTTCAATTCGATTGGTCTGTTGTTCGGGGAACTTTATCTCGATCTTCCGTCTTTTCAATTTCAAACCTCTCCTTAGAAGAACGTATCCAACTAAACAATCGTGAAATTGTAAAAGGGATAAGGAAGGTAATGAAGGCTTGGATAAAAACTTTCCAGTCAGGAAGATAATCGACTACAGCTTTCCACATACTCACCATTTCCTTCCATGATTTATTTTTATCTTTCCTTTTATTCGAGAAAATAATCCGGGTGGAAGTTTAACAAAATAGTCATGATTTCTGCCAAAAGCGGAGGTATTTTTAAGTAATATTAAAGTTAAAACTGGAAAGGAAGTGGGTTATGGCCTTTAAACCTCGCATTGAATCAAAGGAATTAAGGATATTAAGAATTTTAAACACAAGGATGGAATTAACAGCGGAAGAAAAGAGGCACTATTGAACCTTAAGAAGGGCTTTGAAGAAGAGGTTCAGTTTGATTTATTAACAGAGCAGCTCCAGAATGAATGCTATATTTTAAATGATTTGCTGCTTAAGGTAGGTAATACTAGTTTCCAAAATGATTCAGTGATTCTTTTTCAAGAAACAATCCATCTATTTGAGGTAAAAAATTATGAATACGAACTTATTTTCAAAACTAACAGGTTGGAATCATTTTCTGGGGAGGAATATCAGAATCCATTGGATCAGCTGAATAAGAATACTTTACTGCTCCGTCAATTACTCCAAAATATGGGATATAATTTCCCCATTAAGGGCTACGTTGTATTTATTAACCCCGAGTTCACCTTATATTAATCGCCCCCTAACGAGCCTATTATTCATCCGACACAATTAAAAAAGTTCATGAAAAAATTAAATTCCCTGCCGTCAAAACTATCTAACAAGCATAAAATCCTAGCGGAGAAACTAGCTTCTTTGCACCAGGTTGAATCACCATATACGTCTTTGCCCGCTTATTCTTTTGAAAAAATACGGAAGGGGCATATCTGTGAATTCTGCAATTCTTTTAAGGTTTCAGTTTCCGGAGGGAAAATGTTCTGTAAAGATTGTGAATCCGAGGAAGAGGTTGATTCTGCGATTTTAAGGTGTGTCGAGGAAATAAGGCTATTGTTTCCGGATAAAAAAATAACAACGAATTGTGTTTTTGAGTGGTGTAGGGGAGCTGTGTCAAAGAAGGTAATTAGGCGAATACTTAAGAGGAATTTTAAGGCTTTGGGTGAGAAAAAGGATCGTTATTTTGAGTAAATATAAATTTACAATATTTATTAATAAAGTCGTGATTGCTAAGCTGTGATTATTGTATATTCATTGCCCGTAATATCCCTTTTTAAAGGGTTACGGGCAATGAAATGCTCTTTCATTTACCTTGAAGACCTCTTTTTACCGGTTGCGGGCAATGAAACGCTCTTTCATTTACCTTGAAAACCTCTTTTTACCGGTTGCGGGCAATGAAACGCTCTTTCATTTACCTTGAAGACCTCTTTTTACCGGTTACGGGCAATGAAATGCTCTTTCATTTACCTTGATGACACCTTTTTACCTGGTACGGGCAATGAAACGCTCTTTCATTTACCATGAAGACCTCTTTTTACCGGTTGCGGGCAATGAAATGCTCTTTCATTTACCTTGAAGACACCTTTTTACCTGGTACGGGCAATGAAATGCTCTTTTATTGACCGCGGAACTCTTTTTTTGAAAGTAACGGGCAATGAATTTATAATAAGTAAATATTTCTTAAAAATTATCTAAAGCAGTCCCATGAATTTCCTGCAATCGATGCGGCGGGCAAACTTTTACGGTACCATTTATGACAGTTTCATTTTTTTCGTTGACAGCTGCCACTTGAATTAAAACAGTATGGTCATCCCTGTCCACATTAATAATCTCGAATAAAAACTCGACGGTTCCGTAATGATAAACAGGCTTAGGGAACTCAAGATTTTGGCTTAAAATATGGCTCCCCGGACCAGGTAAATATTTTGAAATGGCCGAAGTGATCATGCCGGTCAGCATAATACTTGGAACAATTGGTTTTTCAAATGGTGTTTGCGATGCGTAGTCATGTTGAATATAGAGCGGGTTGGCGTCATCGGTTAAACCTAAATAAAGAAGTAAATCTTTATCTTCAATCTTTTCAGTTAAAGTTAATTTTTCCCCAACGGTTATTTCTTCAATTCTTCTCCCTAGTTTTCTTTTTTTCCCTAAAAGCATCTAAAACACACCCCTTTGTAAGCGATTCCAAAAAAATATAGAGAAAATTCGGGGTCCAAAACCCCGAATTCGACAACAATCTATTAAGCTAATACGTTCATTACGTTGCGAACAGAATCAACAGATTTGTCTAATGCTGCTTTTTCGTCTGCAGTTAACTCAAGCTCGATTATCTTTTCAATACCGTTTGCACCAAGGATCGTTGGTACACCAAGGTAAATTCCATCGTAACCATATTCGCCTTCAAGATAAGCGATTGAAGGAAGAACGCGGCGTTGGTCTTTAAGTATCGCTTCACACATTTCCACTAAAGAGGCTGCAGGAGCATAGTAAGCGCTTCCGTTTCCAAGAAGGTTTACGATTTCGCCACCGCCTTTACGGGTGCGTTCAACGATTGAATCAAGACGATCTTTCGGAATTAAAGTTTCGAGCGGGATACCGCCGGCATAAGAGTAACGAACAAGAGGAACCATGTCGTCACCATGTCCGCCTAATACGAAACCGGTAATATCTTTTACGGAAAGGTTTAATTCTTGTGAAATAAATGTACGGAAACGAGCTGTATCAAGAACACCTGATTGACCGATTACACGGTTCTTAGGGAAGCCAGATTCTTTGAATACTGTATACGTCATTGCATCAACCGGGTTTGTTAATACAAGAATTGTGCAGTTTGGAGAATACTTTGCAATCTCCTGTGTTACACTCTTCATTACTTTTTGGTTGGTTTGCACTAAATCGTCTCGGCTCATGCCTGGTTTACGGGCAATCCCTGCTGTGATAACAACGATATCAGAATCCTTTGTATCTTCATAATTGGAAGTACCTGTGATATTAGCATCAAAGCCTTGAACTGGACTAGCTTCAAGCATATCTAATGCTTTACCTTTGGTTGGGTTTTCCATTTGCGGGATATCAACTAAAACAACGTCAGCAAGTTCTTTTTGTGCAAGTAAAAATGCAGTAGTTGCACCAGTAAATCCGCCACCGATTACAGAAACCTTTTTACGCTTTAATGACATATTAGCTCTCCCCTTTTTCCGTTATAAATATTTAATCAAAGGGCTGTTAAAAACAGCCCTCGAAAAATTACTCCATGTTTTTGATTAGCTCGTCAGCAAACTCAGAAGTTTTCACTTCAGTTGCTCCGTCCATTAAGCGGGCAAAGTCATAAGTTACAACTTTAGATGCAATAGTTTTTTCCACTGATTTAATGACCATTGTAGCCGCTTCGTTCCAGCCTAAGTGCTCAAGCAATAATACACCAGATAAAATAACTGATGAAGGGTTTACCTTATCAAGACCTGCGTACTTTGGAGCAGTTCCGTGAGTTGCTTCAAAAATGGCATGTCCAGTTTCATAGTTGATATTAGCTCCAGGAGCAATACCGATACCACCAACTTGTGCTGCAAGTGCATCGGAAATGAAGTCACCGTTTAGGTTCATTGTTGCAACAACATCGAACTCACGAGGACGAGTTAGGATTTGTTGTAAGAAGATATCAGCAATCGCATCTTTAACAATGATTTTGCCTGCAGCTTCAGCATCAGCTTGTGCCTTGTTAGCAGCATCTGTACCTTGCTCAGCTTTAATGCTATCATATTGAGCCCATGTAAAGACTTTATCGCCGAATTCTTTTTCAGCTAGCTCATAACCCCAGTTTTTAAACGCGCCTTCAGTGAATTTCATGATATTTCCTTTATGCACGAGGGTAACTGATTTACGGCCTTCTTTAATAGCATAGTTAATAGCAGCACGGACAAGACGAGTTGTACCTTCTTCAGAAATAGGTTTAATACCGATACCAGACGTTTCTGGGAATCTGATTTTATTTACACCCATTTCGTTTTGAAGGAATTCGATGACCTTTTTAACTGCTTCAGTTCCTTTTTCATACTCAATACCAGCATAAATATCTTCTGTGTTTTCACGGAAGATAACCATATCCGTATCTTGAGGACGCTTAACTGGCGAAGGAACACCTTCAAACCATCTTACGGGACGTAAGCATACAAATAAATCTAGCTCTTGACGTAGAGCAACGTTTAACGAACGAATTCCACCACCTACAGGAGTTGTAAGTGGGCCTTTGATGGCAATTAGATATTCACTAATTAAATCTAAAGTTTCTTTTGGAAGCCATTCGCCAGTTTGATTGAATGCTTTTTCTCCAGCAAGAACTTCTTTCCACACCAATTTGCGCTCGCCTTTATAGGCTTTTTCTACAGCTGCATTTAAAACTCGTTCGGAAGCAGCCCAGATATCAGGACCAATACCGTCTCCCTCAATAAATGGGATAATTGGATTGTTTGGTACATTTAATACTCCATTTGTTACAGTAATTTTTTCGCCTTGCATAGATGTTCTCCCTCCTATTATGTATGAAAACTAAAAATGTTGGACTGAATCAAAGGTTAGAGAACCAAGGTCCCTAACCTTTTCATACTCTCCTATTTTACAACAATTTTTAAAAAAATGAAAAATATTATCCTCTTTGTTCAATTGGAATATATTTCTGCATTCCTGGACCTGTGTATTCAGCACGAGGACGAATCAGACGATTGTTTTCATATTGCTCTAAAATATGAGCAAGCCAGCCGGAAACACGACTTACGGCAAAGATTGGTGTCATTAAGTCATGATCAATTCCTAAGCTGTGATAGACAGATGCAGAATAGAAGTCGACGTTAGGTGGAAGTTTCTTTTCTCCAGTAACGATGCCTTCAATTTTAACTGACATATCGTACCAATGCGGTTCGCCTGTTAACTCTGTTAATTTTTTTGACATTTCTTTTAAGTGCTTGGCACGCGGGTCGCCTTGACGATATACCCTGTGGCCAAAGCCCATGATTTTTTCTTTGTTTTCAAGCTTACCGCGTACATATGGCTCAACATTTTCCAATGTACCGATTTCCGTCAGCATTTTCATTACGGCTTCATTGGCACCACCGTGAAGAGGGCCTTTTAAAGCACCAATAGCTGCGGTTACACCTGAATAAACGTCCGATAATGTAGCCACACATACACGTGCAGTGAATGTAGATGCATTTAATTCATGGTCAGCATGTAATACCAATGCTTTATCAATTGCTTCTACCGCAATTGCATCTGGTACATTGCCTGTTAACATATAAAGGAAATTTGCTGCAAAGCTTAAATCTTGTCTTGGAGCGATTGGGTCAAGACCTTTTCTAACGCGGGCAAACGTAGTTACAATTGCTGGCATTTTTGCCTGCAGGCGGACAGCTTTTCGATAATTCGCTTCTGCATCCATAACATCTGCTTCCTCATCGTATAAGCCTAATAAAGATACAGCTGAACGAAGTGCTGCCATCGGATGTACTTTTTGAATTGGGTACATTTTAAAATGCTCGATCACTTCTTTTGGAAGTGCAGCGCTTTCTGCAAGCTGCTGTTTTAATTCCGCTAATTGTTCGGAATTAGGAAGCTTGCGGTGCCATAATAAATAAATGACTTCTTCAAAGCTAGCATTTTTAGCTAAATCATCAATGTCATAGCCAACATATGTTAGTGTGTCATCAATAATTGAACTAATTGATGAAGTTGTTGCCACTACCCCTTCAAGACCACGTGTTACTGACATAGTTAATCTCTCCTTCACATATTATTTTCCCCATTACCCATTTTGTTAACAAAAAAATTTGATTGAGCGACTGCTCAGGATAAGAATAAAAAATTTGAATGCCTTTTCATTCAAAATGGTAAAAAAATTTTCACAAGTAATACCGTATACATATATGGTTTATGTAAAAAAGGTGACGCTTACAAGCCTATTATAAACAATTATCAGAACTTTGTGAATGAAAAGGACCTGAATTTGAAAAAAAAATATTATTTCACAAAAAATCTAAGTAAAAAAACTGAAAATTTTCATCGAGGCATAGGCTATTCCGGCGCCAATCAATGGACCTACCGCCACACCTTTGAAGATGGAAACAGAAAGAATGGTACCTAAAACCAAGGCTGTAGTAATCTGTGGATCATTTGCTAATAAGATTACGCCGCCCTTTGCCAGCAAAGCTACTAACATCCCTGAGACAAGCGCAATCCATGCATATGGAGTTTTAAAAGCGCCTGTTAAGTCTCGAAAGCCAATTTCACCCGATGCAATCGGTGCTAACACTGCGATGGTAATCACGGTGACTCCCCAATTAATTCCCTTCGCTTGCAGAAAAGAGAAAGATTTAGAATCCATGCCGATTAGCTTTAAAAAGAGCAGGACTGCTATAGCCAACATTAATGAACTATTTTTAGCAAGAAATCCAATTACCAGTAATAAAATAAGGAATAAAACAGGCTTGCTTATCATTTTGTCACACCATTTCCACATACAAATTATTGTACCATAATATTTAAAAAAGGGCAGAATCCTGAATTGACAAGAAAGATTTGTTCTCTAAATTTTTGAAACTTTTATTCATTACTTTCGTATTAATGTTTAAGGTTTGGAAAATTATGCACAAATGCTTATAAAATGGTAAACTAAAACCAATATTTCGTAATGAATAGGAGGTCTATGCTTGAATCCTAAATACATATATCAGTCATTAAGATTTTTAATTGTAATTGGTGTCGTGGTATTGGCACTCTTTTCTTTTTATTTTGTATCAAAGGTGGCTTATCCCTTTATTATCGGCCTTATTATTGCTCTTATGATTAACCCTCTCGTCAATATTTTTGAAAAAAAGGCAAAAATGCCCCGTGTACTTTCTGTCTTCCTTGCCCTAATTATTATATTTGCCCTATTTGCCGGCTTAATTACACTATTGGTAGCTGAGATTGTGTCTGGAGCCACTTATTTAGCTAAGGTAGTTCCAGAACATCTTGATACACTTATTAACTATCTTGAGGATTATTTTACAGGCCAAATTCTCCCGCTTTACAATCAATTAACGAGTGTTTTTAATAAGCTTGAAACCGGACAGCAGGATACGATCATTACCAATATTCAAAATGTCGGACAGAAAATCGGCTCTACGGTTGGCTCGTTCATCCAAAATTTATTTTTAAAAATACCAAATATCATTTCCTGGTTTCCAAATGTGGCAACCGTGCTCATTTTTTCGCTATTGGCTACTTTCTTTATCAGCAAAGATTGGTATCGTTTATCAGCCATGGGAGGAAGGCTTTTACCTGAAAAAGCAAAAAGGAGCGGCAGAACGGTTTTCGCTGACTTAAAGAGGGCCTTATTTGGCTTTATAAGAGCACAATTAACACTTATCTCTATTACAACTGTTATTATTCTTATTGGTCTGCTTGTCTTAAGGGTTGATTATGCGATTACGATTGCATTAGTTACGGGAATCGTTGACATCATCCCATACCTGGGAACAGGTGCTGTGTTTGTACCGTGGATTATTTATGAAGCAATCGGCGGTGATATGGGCCTTGCGATTGGACTTGGCGTCCTCTATATCATTGTCTTAGTTCAAAGGCAAATTATGGAGCCGAAAATTCTTTCTTCCAGTATTGGCCTCGACCCATTAGCCACTTTGATTGCACTTTTTGTTGGTTTTAAATTGATTGGTTTTCTAGGCTTGATTGTTGGGCCGGTTACTCTCGTCATCATTAGCACGCTTTATCGTGCAAATGTTTTTCATGATGTATGGTCCTTTATAAAAGGAAAGCAAGCATAGCATAAAAAAGTCAGCTCCCTATAGGAAGCTGACTTTCTTATTATAAGACGCTTGCATGCCCGTTATAAATAACTCCGCTTGTTGCATCGACGGTTATCTCTTGGCCTTCTCTCAATAATTCCATCACATTGTCTACGCCGACAATTACTGGAATGCCTAGGTTTAATCCCACCACAGCTGCATGGCTTGTTAATCCGCCTTCCTGGGTAATGAGAGCGGCACATTTTTCAATCGCAGGAACCATATCACGATCCGAACCAATTGTCACAAGAATCGAACCTGGCTTTACTTTTTCTAAAGCTTCATGTGCATTATGAGCAATAACCACTTTACCGAATGCAGACTTTCGGCCAATTCCTTGAGCTTTAGTGATAATATCGCCGACAACATGAATTTTCATCAGATTCGTTGTTCCAGCTTCACCGACTGGTACACCTGCAGTAATGACTACTAAATCACCACTTTTAACAATCCCGCTGTTTAAACTTTCTTGAACAGCAATATCAAGCATTTCATCAGTTGTTGCGCACATTATTCCAACACGCGGATAAACGCCCCAAACAAGAGATAAACGGCGGGAAACAGAATCATCAGCAGCAACCGCAACAATCGGAGCTTTTGGACGATATTTAGAAATCATTCTTGCAGTATGTCCGCTTTCTGTCGGAGTAATAATCGCATTTACCTCTAAATTTAAAGCTGTATGAGCTACAGACTGGCCAATCGCATCGGTAAGATTGTGCTCAGTGTCTTTACTGCGGCTTGAGAGAATTTCCTTATGATCCAAAGCTTGTTCTGCTCTTGAAGCAATATTGTGCATGGTTTGAACTGCTTCCACCGGATAAAGTCCTGCAGCGGTTTCTCCCGATAGCATAATGGCATCTGTTCCATCAAAAATAGCATTGGCTACGTCGCTTGCTTCTGCTCTTGTTGGTCTTGGATTTCGCTGCATTGAGTCCAGCATCTGTGTAGCTGTAATGACAGGCTTTCCTTGAGCATTACATTTCTTAATGAGCATTTTTTGAACAAGCGGAACCTCTTCTGCAGGAATTTCGACGCCAAGGTCTCCACGGGCCACCATCAAACCATCAGAAATCTCTAGAATTTCATCGATGTTATCGACACCCTCATGGTTTTCGATCTTAGGGATAATATGGATATGTGCAGCATTATTTTCTTCTAAAAGCTGACGGATTTCTAACACGTCTTTGGCCGTACGAACAAATGAAGCGGCAATAAAATCAATTCCTTGTTCGATTCCAAAAAGGATATCTTGTCGATCCTTTTCCGTAATTCCCGGCAGTTTAACCGACACGCCCGGAACATTGACACCTTTTTTATTTTTTAACGTGCCGCTGTTTAAAATTTTAGTATGAATTTCATTTTCGGCATTATCTATCTTGATAACTTCAAGTCCAATCAATCCATCGTCTAGTAGGATTTTTGAACCGATATGCACATCTTCTATCAGCCCTGGATATGTAACAGAGAATTTTTCAACCGTTCCTTCGACTTCTGTCATTGAAACAATAATATTTTCTCCGGCCTTTAACTCAATCGCACCGTTTACCATATTGTTTGTCCGAATTTCCGGGCCCTTTGTATCAAGTAAAATGGCAACGGTTTTTCCAGTCTGCTCTGCTGCTTCGCGGATATTTCGAATCCGTCCGCCATGCTCTTCAAAATCCCCATGGGAGAAATTCAACCGGGCCACATTCATTCCTGAATTTATTAATTGGGTTAACTTTTCAACACTTTCACTAGCAGGCCCAATCGTACAAACGATTTTTGTTTTACGTAACATCCTTTTATCCTCCGATACCACAAAATAGTTAAATAGATAATTCCTTTGATAGCTTAAACAATTCAAGATCTAATACATGCTTCCGGCCTAAAGCTTCACTAATGTCGTAATCAACTAGCTGATTTTTTTCTATTCCTACGGCCCGGCCGCCTTTACCTTCAATGAGAAGCTCAACTGCTCTTGCTCCTAATCTGCTGGCTAATACTCTGTCAGCAGCTGTCGGGGATCCCCCGCGCTGCATATGCCCCAACACTGAAACCCGTGTGTCAAAGTTCGTTAAATCTTGAAGCTGCTTGGCAAATTCAACGCCGCTGCACACGCCTTCAGCAACAATGATAATACTATGCTTTTTCCCACGCTCTTGTCCTTTACGGAGCCTTTCAGCTACCTCATTCATGTCATAATTTTCTTCTGGAATAAGAATTGTTTCTGCACCGCCGGCAAGTCCTGCCCATAGAGCAATATCCCCTGCGTCCCGGCCCATTACTTCAATGACAAAAGTTCTTTCATGAGATGTAGCAGTGTCACGTATTTTATCGACTGCATCTATAACTGTATTTAATGCCGTATCAAAACCAATTGTTAGTTCTGTTCCTGGAATATCATTATCAATCGTTCCAGGAACACCGACACATGGATAGCCAAGCTCTGTCAATGCCTTCGCCCCACGGTATGAACCATCCCCGCCAATAACAACAAGGCCTTCAATCCCGTGGACATTCAGCTGCTCAATCCCTTTTTGCTGGACTTCTTTTGTTTTAAACTCCGGACACCGTGCTGAATGCAGCATGGTACCACCACGATGAATAATGTCCCCAACGGAACCAAGCTCTAATTTTTTAATATTTCCACAGATTAATCCGGAATATCCGCCGTAAATACCATAAACCTCAACATTATGATAGATTGCTTTTCGAACGACAGCGCGGATGGCTGGATTCATCCCCGGGGAATCTCCACCGCTCGTAAGTACCCCAATTTTTTTCATGGCTACCACCTCAATATCAAAATAAAAAATTATGTAATCATTCCTTGAAAGAAACACAGAATATGCCAAAATACCTTTTTTTATTATTAGACATAAAACCTTTGAATATTAATAAAATAACATGAAGAAATAGCCATAACAACCCAATCGTATTAGTAATTACAATAGACAGAATAGTTAGTTAACTGGAAGCGTTTTATCAGTGGTTGTAAGCGTCATTATTGTCTTTTCCTTGAAATTTCCGTGTTTATTTTTTGAACGAGTAAAAAAATCGTGCCCCAGTGAGCACGATTTTTTATTTAACTCCAATTAGATCATTGATTAAAGCATATTCACCGATTGTGCGGAATCGATTGTACCGATCGGAAATTAACTCATCCTCAGATAATTTTAACAGTTGCTGTAAGGAGGCGTTAAGAACCTTATCAATTTCCTCCGCCTGTTTTTGAACATCCTTATGGGCACCGCCCTTTATTTCAGGGATGATGTCATCAATTACACCGAGTTCTTTTAAGTCAGGAGCGGTAATTTTCATCGTTTCGGCTGCATTTTTAGCGAAAGAGGCATCCTTCCATAAAATTGCAGCTGCCCCCTCTGGTGAAATAACCGAGTAGGTTGAGTTTTCGAGCATATAAATGCGATTCCCTACTCCGAGTGCCAAGGCCCCGCCGCTGCCGCCTTCTCCAATAACAATACAAATAACGGGTACCTTTAAACCAGCCATCTCAAACAGATTGCGGGCGATCGCTTCACTTTGGCCCCGTTCTTCTGCAGCCTTCCCTGGATAGGCACCTTTTGTATCAATAAAGCAAATAATTGGCCGATTAAATTTATCTGCCTGCTTCATTAAGCGAAGGGCTTTTCTATAGCCCTCAGGATGTGGCATTCCAAAGTTTCGGCGAATGTTTTCCTTCGTGTCTTTTCCTCGCTGATGGCCAATGACAGTAACCGGAAGACCTTTAAATTTAGCTATTCCGCCGACAATTGCTTCATCATCAGCAAAGGTGCGATCACCATGACATTCAAAGAAATCCTCAAACAGGAAGGAAATATAATCGAGGGTTGTCGGTCTGTTCGCAAGGCGAGCGATTTGGACCCTGTCCCACGGTTTAATATTCTCGTAAATATCCTGCTCAAGCTTTGCTAAACGTCCCTCTAATTTTTTAATTTCAGAGCTTAAATCGACATCAGCGTTTTTTGTGAATTCCTTTAATTCACTAATTTTCTTCCTTAGCTCCACTACCGGACGTTCAAATTCCAATTCTCCAATCATGCCAGTTCACCCCCTGGTTGATGAATATCTAGAATAGTTGAAATTTTCTCCACCATTTCAAGACGCGAAATAATTGCATCCAGCTGACCATGCTTTAATAGAAACTCTGCTGTTTGAAAATCCTCTGGCAATTCTTCACGGATTGATTGCTCAATTACTCGCCGTCCGGCAAATGCAATTAACGCTCCAGGTTCAGCCAGGTTGTAATCCCCTAATGAAGCAAAGCTTGCCGAAACACCGCCTGTTGTCGGATGAGTCATAATGGAAATAATCAAGCCGCCGTTGTCGCTGAATTTCTTTAAAGCAACACTCGTCTTAGCCATTTGCATCAAGCTTAAAGCACCCTCCTGCATTCTAGCACCGCCAGAGGCTGTAAAAATGACAAATGGTACACCAATTTCATCTGCTTTTTCAATTGCAAGTGTAATTTTCTCGCCAACAACTGATCCCATACTTCCCATTCGGAAGGATGAATCCATGATGGCCACGACGATTTTATGTCCGCTAACCGTCCCTATTCCCGTTACAACTGCTTCATTTAACTTACTTTTTTGCCGGTCCTTTTCAAGCTTTTCCAAATAATCCGGAAAATCAAGTGGATTTTTGGAAATCATATTTTCATTAATTTCTTCAAAGCTTCCCTCATCAATAAAGCTATCGATTCGTTCTTTCGCATTCATCGGAAAATGATGTCCGCAATGTAAACAAACCATAAAATTTTTAGTGAGCTCTTTTGTATACATGATTTTCTTACATGTAGGACACTTCGTCATAATTCCTTCCGGAACATCACTTTTTGCTGCTTCTGTCGGTATAGTTGCGTATTTTTTCTTTTTTGTTTGGTTTTTTGTAAATAGATCTTTAAGCGCCAAAATTAAACCTCCCTGGTTCGCTTCTGCATTATGGGACGATCCCCCACTATATTCTATTCAGAAGTCTTTCTATCTTATTTAAACTTCATACGTTTATATTCACAAAAGTGGTCAGACCACCGGATGATTTTATATACCCTTTAAATTGGGCTTGTACAGAATTCACTATAAAATAAAAAGAGTTCAAAATTTGTTAGTTCTTGTCATTAAAATGAAGACAAATTTCTTAAGTTGCAGTAAGCAGAAAGTGTTTTTGCTTCATCTTTCTCAGCTAATCCATTTAGTAAAAGTATATAGTCTTCAAACTTATTGGCACCCTCGATGGGATCCAAAGAATAATAATACTCTTTTAAGATTAACCAGATCCTCAAGAACAGGTGATTGTCAGACATTTCGATGATTCGGTAAAAGAACTCATCATCTGTAAAATGTTCTTCTTTATTAATCCAATCCTGCAAAAGGGCTAAATGATGATCGTCCATCCTTTGAAGGACCAATCGCAGACAATCCATCTCGATATAGTTTTTAGTTTCGAACACATCCCGTTTGGCTTTTTCATCCTGTAAAATAAATGTGCCGAGAAGCTGGACCAGCTGATTACCGCGGAAGTCTCTGATGTAAGTTCCTTCACCGCGGCGTGTTTCAATTAAGCCAAGTAATTCTAATGCTCTTAATGCTTCTCGAACTGAAGAGCGCCCGAAATTCAGGCGCTCTGACAATTCTCGTTCTGAAGGGATTTTATCTCCTGACTTCAGCCCATCAATTGTAATCATTTCTCGTAATTGCTTTACAATCTCTAAATATACCTTTGAGCTTGTCACTAATGGAATCACTCACTTTTGCCAATCAAAGCGAGCCTTTGTGTTTTTTCTTTCACTTCTTCTGGGTCTACTTTTATGCGGGCGACACCTGTTTCCATCGCAGCTTTAGCGACTGCTGCTGCCACATTTGGAGCAACCCTTGGATCAAATGGAGCTGGAATAACATAATCTGCATTTAACTCATCTTCATGGATTAATCCCGCAATCGCTTCCACTGCAGCCACTTTCATTTTTTCGTTAATATGGGTAGCACGAACATCAAGCGCACCGCGGAAAATGCCTGGGAAGGCAAGTACATTGTTTACTTGATTTGGGAAATCAGAGCGGCCTGTTCCTACAACTTTCGCTCCTGCTTCTTTTGCATCATCAGGCATAATTTCTGGAACTGGATTAGCCATCGCAAAAATGATTGAGTCTGGATTCATGGATGCTACCATTTCTTTCGTTAGAGCCCCAGCAACAG
Source organism: Neobacillus sp. NRS-1170 (assembly GCF_050468025.1). NCBI lineage: Bacteria > Bacillati > Bacillota > Bacilli > Caryophanales > Bacillaceae > Neobacillus > Neobacillus sp. NRS-1170. The sequence continues at coordinate 120,260 of NZ_JBITPF010000039.1, forward strand.
ATACTCCAATAAAGACATCGGCGCCTTTAATAACATCTGCAAGACTGCCAGAAAGATTATCGCGATTTGTATATTTTGCTACTTCTGCTTTTACATTGTTCATACCTTGAGGGCGGCCCTCGTAGATGGCACCCTTCGTATCACACATAATGATATCTCTTACGCCATAGCTATATAATAATTTAATAATAGCAATACCAGCGGCCCCAGCACCGTTTGCAACGACTTTAATTTCTGTCATTTTCTTGCCAACAAGCTTTAAGGCATTGACTAGACCTGCAACGGTTACAATCGCAGTACCATGCTGGTCATCGTGAAAGATTGGGATATTGGCTTCCTTTTTCAGTCTTTCCTCAATAACAAAACAATTTGGGGCTGCAATGTCTTCAAGATTTACGCCGCCAAAGGTTGGCTCAAGTAACTTAACAGTTTCAACAATTTTATCAACATCTGTAGTGTTTAAGCAAATCGGAAAAGCATCAACCCCGGCAAAGCTTTTAAATAATACTGCTTTTCCCTCCATTACTGGGAGAGCTGCTTCAGGACCAATATTTCCAAGTCCAAGAACCGCTGTACCATCAGATACTACCGCAACCATGTTTCCTTTCATGGTATAGTCGTATACGGTTTCTGGTTTCTCATAAATCTCTTTACATGGTTCGGCTACACCTGGTGAATAAGCTAGGCTTAAATCAGTCGCATTCCGAACTTGGACCTTTGATTTTGATTCTAATTTGCCCTTGTTAATTCGATGCATATGTAATGCTTCTTCACGTAAAGTCAAGATATGTCACCCCTCGAATAATTACAAAAAAATTAGTAGAACATTCTGTTAAATTGGTGGTCAGACCACACTTGTCTCTTTATCACTATAACATATCTTCGATAGTTGTAAAGAATTAATCTTTTAGCACAACATTTTCTGATCCAAGAATGGTCCTTAATTTATTCAATAAAGCAGAGCTTGGATTAACATTATTTTCTGATCCTAATTTAATGGTTTTACGGGTTGTTTCATAATGTAAAACAACTCCCGTTTCCCCTTTATTTTCCTTTAAAACATGATTAATTTGCTTAAGCGACTTTTCATCCTGTTTTTCCGTGACAATTTTTAAATACAAAATGGATTGTTTTCCTATTTTGGTTTCTAGCCACTGTTCTAAATCAAATACTTGTTGAATGATAAATTGCCGTTTTCCATCCCGTTCTTCTATTTTTCCCTCCAGCCAGGCGAATTTTCCCTGCACTAAAAATAGCGAAGCTTTTTTATATACATTTGGGAATGCGACCGCCTCCATTTCTCCGCTGCCATCACTCACCGTTAAAAATGCCATCGAATCCCCTTTTCTTGTGCGAATGGGTTTCATTGAGGAAATATAGACACCCACACCAGCTCTCCGCTGATCAGTTTTAAGATGAATCAACACTACCGCACCTATCTTTTTTAGACTCTTTTCGAAAATAGAAATCGGATGGTCTGACAGGTAGAGTCCAAGTGCTTCTTTTTCAAAATATAGTTTATTTTCCTGGCTGATTGGGTCGACCTCAACATACTTCGGCTTTAGATTAAATTCTTCCTCAAATAAATCAAATTGATTAGAATCATCCGGTTTGAATATTTGGGCATGTTCAATGGCAACATCCAAACTGGCTAGCATCACCGCACGATCCTCGCCAAATTCATCGAAGCTTCCGGAATGAACGAGAGACTCCAGTGTTTTCCGATTAATGGCTTTCGGGGAAACCCGAATACAAAAATCAAATAAGTCCAGAAACTTCTTTGTTTTCCTTGTTTGAAAAATTTCTTTTAAAGCGGTGCCGCCCACGCTTTTAATCGCTGCAAGGCTATAGCGGATTGCCCCTTTTTCAACTAAAAAGGAATAACCGCTCTGATTAATCGACGGGGGAAGAATTATGATATCCTTCTGCTTTGTTTCCATAATGTATTGCGCGATTTTTGACTCATTTCCAATGGCAGTTGTCAGTAATCCAGCCATAAAATACACTGGAAAATTTGCTTTTAAATAGGCTAGCTGGTATGCAATCATACTGTAGGCAACCGCATGGCTTCTGTTGAATCCATAATTGGCAAATCGGACAATTAAATCATAAATGTCATTGGCGAGGGATGAATTGTATCCTTTTTTAAGCGCTCCTTGAACAAAGTGATGGCGCTCTTTGTCCAATACCTCTTTTTGCTTTTTCCCGACAGCCCTTCTTAACAGATCTGCTTCACCGAGAGTAAACCCTGCCATTTTCGAAGCAATTTGAATTATTTGTTCTTGGTAAACAATAACTCCATATGTATTCTCAAGAATTGGCTTCAGATCCGGATGTGGGTATTCGACTGCCTGCCGGCCATGCTTCCTGTCAATAAACAGGGGGATATTCTCCATTGGACCAGGCCGATAAAGTGCATTAACTGCAACAATATCTTCAAATCTTGATGGCTTTAACCGTGTTAAAACCTTTCTCATCCCTTCCGACTCCAGCTGGAAAATTCCTGTCGTTTCCCCCTTTGACAATAGTTCGAAGACATTTGGATCATCTAATGGAATCGACCTGATATCCAGATTCGTTCCTGTATGACGTGATATGGAAGATAAAATGGATTCTATAAGCGATAGATTCCTAAGTCCTAAAAAATCCATCTTCAGCAAGCCAATCTCTTCTAAGTATTCCATTGAATATTGGGTTAGATAGACATTATTCGAACCCTTTTGAATCGGAACTAACTCTATGAGCTGCTTTTCACTAATAACCACACCTGCGGCATGTGTAGAGGTATGGCGCGGCAAGCCTTCCAGCTTTAAGGCTGTTTCAAAAAGTTTTCGGTTGATCGAAGACTCCTGGACAAACCGTTGAAACCCCTCTGATTCATTGTAGGCAGATTGGATATTTATTCCTAGCTGGGAAGGGATAAAACGCGATAATTGCTCGAGCTCTTTTGAATTCAAGCCAAATACTCTGCCGACATCTCTTAATGATGCCTTGGCAGCAAGTGTCCCAAATGTAACAATTTGCGCGACATGAAGTCCTCCGTATTTCTTTGCAACATATTCAATTACTTCATCGCGGCGATGGTCTGGAAAATCGATATCAATATCGGGCATTGAAATCCGCTCTGGATTTAAAAAACGCTCAAATAGCAAATTATGTTTTAACGGATCGACATCGGTAATATATAAAACATATGCAACCAGTGATCCTGCAGCAGACCCCCTTCCAGGGCCTGTTAATATTCCATTTTCACGGGCATATCTCATAAAATCCCAGACAATTAAAAAATAATTACTAAACTTCATTCGTTTAATTACTTCTAATTCATAGAATAAACGATTGTGATACTCTTTGTTAGGAGAGGAAAAGCGTTCAAGAAGGCCTCTTTTACAAAGCATTTCAAGGTATTCCTCTGAGGGTATCCCATCTTCCGTCGGATAAGTCGGCAAATAGGTTTTATTTAATTCGATATTCACCTGACATCTATCGGCAATATTCAGGGCATTTTCTAAAGCTTCTGGAACATCTGAGAAAGCATCTATCATCTCTGATGTGGGTTTTAAATAGAATTGATCGCTTCCCAATTTCTCTTTATGATCATCCTGCAATTTATCACCATTCTTAATCGCCAGCAAACATTCGTGAGCAAAGGTATCTTCCTTTTCTAAATAATGGACACGATTGGAAGCAACCAATGGGATATTCATTTCTCTCGAAAGGGACTGTAGCTGATTTCGAATAATCTTCTCTTGCTCAAGCTGATGATTTTGCAGTGATAGAAAAAAGTTGCCGCTGCCGAAAATAGCGGTTAATTTTCTAATTAATGCACGGGCCGAATCCTCGTTGCTCTTTAATAATAGCTGTTCGATTTCTCCTTCAAGTCCCGGTGTGATGGCAATCAGTCCATCTGAATAATGTTTTAGCCATTTTAGCGGTATCCCATTTTCTACTTTTGTTTGAACAGCACTGGATATTTTTAATAGATTCTTAAAACCACGATCATTTTCGGCAAGTAAAACGAGTGGATATGCTTCGTTTTCGTTTATCTCACTGGCAACATCCACGGTTAAGCCGATTATCGGTTTTATATTATGCTTTTTACAGAGCTTATAAAATTCAATGGCCCCATACATTACATTTCTGTCGGTTAAGGCAAGCGCCCGAAAGCCCTTTGATTGGGCGTTTTTGATTAATTCCGGGACCGAAGCCGTACTAGTCAACAAACTATACGCACTATATACATGAAGGTGAATAAAAGACATAAACGTCACACCCTTATAAATTATCTCACTATCTATTATAGGACTTCATGCTAAAAAAGGAAAATATGTTCTCATTTTAATTTAAAAGCGGAAGCGCCTTGCCCAGGGGCAACAAGCATAAGACGAGCCGGCTTGAAGGTTGCTTTTTAACCTTCATGACGGATTGGCTGTAGACCTGCGAGCCCCTAGGCGCTGCAGCTAGATAGTTCTCGAATTGAACATAATCACAATGGTTTGTCCATATAGATGAATAAAAGGATTTTTTTGTAGGGGCGGATGAAGGTATGAAAGAAATTGGTTTTTTTCCTGCGTTTATCGAAAGCTATTTTATTGCCTTAGGAGTCATTCTTGGGGGGGCATTGATAGGGGGGTTTGCTTCTTTCTTAACTGGACAACCTCCCTTAACAACGGTGTACCGCTTATCTTCTGCACTTAGAATCTGGGCGATCGTCGCGGCGATTGGCGGAACGTTTGATACCGTGTATAGTTTTGAGAGGGGAATCCTTAATGCGGAAACAAGAGATCTTTTTAAACAATTTTTACTTATTCTCTCGGCATTAGGCGGCGCTCAGACTGGGGCTCTTATCATCAATTGGCTGACCCAGGAGCATATTTCATCATGAGAATCCCTCCCTATTACCGCAGGCCCTCCTGGCAGCGATTTTTTTCTGGAATGGTGATTGGCGGCGCGATTAGCTGGTGCATTTTTTTATATATACACGGAGTTTGGCAAGAGAAGTATTCAAAACAAATCCTTAGTCTCCAGGATAATATTTCTGATTTAAATAAAGAAAAGAAAATTTGGCAGGAAGAATATAAGGAATTAAATAAGCGGAACTTAGAAAAAATTACGGTTCAAAAAATAAACATTAAAATCACTAATTATGAAAAGTATAAGCTTGATTATTTTAGTGCCTTTCAAACCGAAGAAGCGGTTAGAGATGAATTAAGTATCATGCTTGCCAAGGACTTAGAGACTGTATATAAAAGCAAGGATCTCCTGAAAAAAATCATTGAAAACAAGCCATTGAAAATCAATGAAAAGAGGTATAAGCTCAAGGTTACGGAAATGGTCATCTATACCACTCTCTCTATTCAAGTAGAGCTGCAATTTGACAAATAAAAAAATCGGTCCATTTGAAGGGGACCGATTTTTTATTTGTATTAACCTTTACATACTTCCTCTAATTCTTTGAGGACTTGGCTTACCTCATCCCATGAATAGATGGATGCACCGGCCGCAAGCGGATGACCGCCTCCTTTAAACTTTCTGGCAACCCCATTAATGACTGGACCCTTAGAGCGTAAACGCACTCTAATTTGGTCGTTTTCCTCGATAAAGAAAACCCATGCTTTAATCCCTTTTACATCTCCTAATATCCCAACAAGAAGCGATGCCTTAGCCGGCCTTGCATTGTATTCGGCTAATAATTCTTTTGTTAACTTCACAGAGGCTACGCCGTTCTCATGTAACCCGAAGTTTTGTAATATGTAACCTTTTAGCTTAATAATATTGGCATCCAATTCGTACATTTTATCAAATAGCTCTGTCCGAGAGAAATTGTAATGGATTAATTCCCCTGCATAAGTGAATGTTTTTTCTGTTGAACTAGGAAACAGAAATCTTCCTGTATCCCCGACAATTCCAGCAAACAAGAGCCGTGCCGCTTCATCATTCATTTTCAAACCTTTATCTTTTCCATACAGATAAAACTCATAAATCATTTCACTGCATGAACTTGCACTTGTTTGGACCCATAATAAGTCACCATACGGGTCTTCATTTGGATGATGGTCAATTTTAATGAGCTTATCTCCCAGTGAATACCGCTTATCACAAATTCTTTCGGCATTGGCGGTATCACAGATAATTACCAGCGCTCCTTTATAAACATCGTTTTCAATCACATCGAGTCTGCGCATGTAATGCAGCGTCGATTCCTCTTGGCCAACTGCATAAATCTTTTTCTCCGGATAGGATGCTTGTAAAATCGCAACTAATCCACCTTGGGAGCCATAGGCATCTGGGTCGGGGCGAACATGACGATGGACAATAATCGTTTCATATTGTTCAATCGTTTCCAAAATTTTCTCTTTCATACAATCTCCTTTTTACAACGAAATATGGCGTTTTTTTAAAATAAAAGTTACAATAATAGATGATTTTGAAACTTGGAGGACAGATCATGCTTGTTTTTGCCTTTTTAATCGTCATATTATTTGCTTTTTATTTATTTTATAAAACAAAATACATCCGAAGCAACCGTTTAGTCGAAAAGAAATGGCTTTCTGCTAAATCCAATATTGCCCTTGGGCTTTTTGTTTTCTTTTTTGGGATTAATTCCATATTTGTATCTCAGACAACCGGCACCTACATTGTTGCCGCAATTTTTATTATCTATGGAGCATTATTTAGCTGGGTAGGATACAAAAAATATAAACACTACCTGCCTTTTGCGATTGAGGAAGCTAAAGAACTAGAAATGCAAAAATAATAGCTAAGCCGCTTCTTTCCATAAGAAGCGGCTTTCTTTTGGTATATCCTTTTAGGTCCGATCTATCAACTGGCACATCATCATCGCTTTTCCGACTAAGACTCCTTCATTGAACACTTCTACATCCACTTTCCCAAACTTACGGCCAACTTCTAGTATTTTTGGAAAAATCTCCAGCCTGCTTTCCATTTGAACTGGTTTAATAAAGTAGATGGTCATGTTTTCTACTACGAGGTCGCCTTTTTTGTAGCTTCTGAGCACTCGGTTCGCGGCATCTGAGACAATGGTCGTAAATACACCATAGGAAATCGTCCCAAGATGGTTCGTCATTTGCGGGGTTACTTCACATGAAAAGACATCTTCCCCTTTTGCCCTTCCTTGCATTAACACCATCTGATTGGTCACGATATCATCAATCGTTTCACCGACTTGAGGCTGCCTTTGGTTCATTTGCAGTGCTTTTAGGACATCCTGCCTGCTGATCAACCCTTCCAGACGATTGGCGTCATCCGCAACTGGAAGAACCTCAATTCCTTCCCACACCATCATATGGGCAGTGGACGCAACACTCGTTTTCCCATTTACGGTCATCGGATGTTTGGTCATAATTTTATCAATAGAAGTATCCGCATCCTGACCTAATACATCCTTACTCGTCACCATCCCCTGAATCTTCATGTTTTGGTCAACTACAGGATATCGGCTATGTGTCGTTTGCTGATTTAATTCATGCCATTTTGACACTTTTTCAGAGGTTTTTAGAAAAAAGGTTTCCGAAATAGGAGTTAAAATATCTTCCACCAAAATAATTTCTTTTTTGATTAACTGGTCATAAATAGCCCTGTTTATCATTGTGGCAACAGTAAACGTATCATAACTGGTGGAGATGATCGGCAATTCCAGTTTATCTGCTATTCTTTTAACATGGTCCTCCGTATCAAATCCACCCGTAATAAGGACAGCTGCACCAGCCTTTAAGGCAAGCTCATGGGCCTGAGTTCGGTTCCCGACAATTAACAGGTTGCCAGCCTCTGTGTAGCGCATCATAGCCTCTAATTTCATCGCACCAATAACAAATTTATTAAGGGTTTTATGCAATCCCGCTCGTCCACCTAGAACCTGACCGTCAACAATGTTTACCACTTCGGCAAATGTAAGCTTTTCGATATTTTCTTTCTTTTTCCGTTCAATTCTAATCGTTCCAACTCGTTCAATCGTGCTGACATAGCCTTTATTTTCTGCCTCTTTAATCGCACGATAGGCTGTTCCTTCACTTACAGTCATCGCCTTGGCGATTTGCCGCACAGATATTTTTTCACCGATTGGAAGTCCATCAATGTATTGTAAAATTTGTTCATGCTTAGTAGCCAAGACCTTCACCCTTTATAATCAAATTCCAATCTATTCTGTCAAGATTAGCAAATTACGTATAAATTTTATTATAAAGTTTAAAAAGCCTTGATTCAATGCGGTTTCTCACTGATTAATGAAAAGAGCGTGATTTTCTCTTTAATTTCTGAGACTGGTTTTTTTGAACAGCTTTCTTAGGACTATATAAGATTCCTGTTAAATTCCCTGCCATTACAATTAATGCAAAGGCCAGCCAGACAAGCGAAAAAGCACCCTCTAGCCCCTCAGCATGAAGCGATAATCGTGGTACAGCAAAATAAAGCATAAATCCACATAGCAACAGGCATAGTAAATATCTATTTTTCTTCAACTTTCTTCCTCCTTCATAAGTGCTTGTTTCATTTTTATGCATTTGGGAGGAAAAAAAGTATGCGAATGCCCAGGAACTTTATAATTCTATAGCCTCTCCAGGATTTAACACCTTACCATTTTTAGCATCCAGCATTTCAATAAATTGATATGGATCCTGTTTGATAGGCGGGAAGGTATTATAGTGCATTGGAACAACTGTTTTTGCATTCAATAGTTTTGCTGCATAAGCAGCATCTTCAGGTCCCATTGTAAAATTATCACCGATTGGCAGGAAGGCGAGATCAATTGGATGACGTTCCCCTATTAATTTCATATCAGAGAATAATCCGGTGTCACCGGCGTGGTAAACCGTTTTTCCTTCATTCATAAATAGAATTCCAGCTGGCATTCCGCAATAGACGATTTGATTATTTTCTAGCGTATAACTCGAACCATGAAACGCCTGCGTCAGCTTCACTTTCCCAAAATCAAACTGATAAGCACCGCCAATATGCATAGCATGGGTATTTACTCCTTGCCAGCTTAAAAAATCAGAAAGCTCAGCGTTGGCGATGACAAGAGCATTATGTTTTTTCGCTAATTGCACGGTATCACCGACATGATCACCGTGGCCATGTGATAAAATGATGACATCTGGTTTTACCTCCTCGACTTTTAAATCTGTCAATGAGTTGCCAGAAATGAATGGATCGATCATAATCGTTTTTCCATTAGAAAAAATTTGAACAACTGAGTGGCCATGGTAAGAAATTTTCATTTTTTATCCCCTTTCAAATATGCTCTATTATGTACTTCCATAAAAAGTTTGGATTTCCTTCCTCATTTATATCCAGAACTGATTTGTTTTAGCACATGCTAAGGTCAGATAGTTTACAATTACTTTTAATATTGATAATCTCATAGTGGATTTGAATTTTTTAGGGGGGCTCCAAATAATGAATCAACGTTTAGAAAAGCTTCAGACATGGATGAAAGAAAATGATATTGAAGTTAGCTTCCTAACCTCTTCTGAAAACGTATTTTATTTAAGCGGTTACTATACCAACCCGCATGAACGATTGCTTGCGCTTGCCGTTTTTCAAGAGCAGGAGCCGTTCCTGGTCTGTCCGGCCATGGAAGTCCATGATGCCAGACGTTCGGGATGGGAGCATGAAATCATTGGATTCAGCGATATCGAAAATCCATGGGAAATGGTGTTACATGCTACCAATAGTCGGATTAATGCTGTTGCAAAGGTTGCTATTGAAAAAGAACATATGAATGTAGAGCGGTATGAACATCTTTCAAGACTATTCCCTAGTGCAGCATATGTTTCAGCAGAGGAAAAACTAAGAATACTTCGTATGATCAAAGATGCCAAAGAATTAAAGATTATCGAAGAAGCATGTGCCCTAGCGGATTATGCCATAGAAGTCGGTGTAAGTGAAATAAAAGAGGGCCGGACAGAGCTGGAAGTTCTAAATGCGGTTGAGTATGCGCTTAAACAAAAGGGCGTTACAGAAATGTCCTTCTCAACGATGGTTTTGACTGGCACAAATGCAGCTTCCCCTCACGGCAATCCTGGGACAACGAGAATTCAAAAAGGTGATTTAGTTTTATTTGATTTAGGCGTTGTCGTTGATCGCTATTGTTCTGATATTACCAGAACAGTTGCATTTGGTGATATAAACGATAAGCAAAAAGAAATTTATGATACTGTGTTAAAAGCACAACTTGCTGCGGTTGAGGCAAGTAAGCCTGGTGTGTCTGCTGCTGAAGTCGATTTAACTGCACGCAGGATTATTGCGGAAGCAGGATATGGCGAGTATTTCCCACACCGCCTTGGACATGGACTTGGAATCAGCGTTCATGAATATCCGTCATTAACGGAGACCAATCAGCTAATTATTGAAGAAGGCATGGTTTATACAATAGAACCGGGAATATATGTACCTGAAGTTGCCGGTGTCCGGATTGAGGATGATTTGTTTATTGGAGCAGATGGTGCTAAAGTTTTAACGAAATTCCCGAAAGAACTTCAGATTATTAAGTAATTGTATTTTTTTTACATTGAATCACACGGCTAATTGGTGTATTATACAAATACAAGCTGCGTTGTACGTAATGATAATAAAGTTTTAACCTTTAAGCTGTAATAGGGAGTTTAAACATCGAAGCTGGCATGACAAGCCTCTGTCTATAAGACTTGGAGGACACGCAGAAAAGTTTCTGAAAACACCCACTTTGAGGAGTGGTGGTTTAAAACTTTCTTATATAGATACGGCAAAGGCGGCTACATAAGTTTTAAACGTAAAACCAGTTCCATTTTGGAACTGGTTTTTCTTATCTACAAAAAAAGAAGAGGCTGTTATACTAATCCCCTTCTTCCAGAAAGTTTTTATTTTTCCAGCAATGTTCTCGTATCTTTAAATTCTAAGCCATGGGCTTCTGCGACTGCCTCATAGGTAACAAAACCGCCAAGTGTATTGATTCCTTTTAAAAGTGCTTCATTACCCAGGCACGCCTTTTGATAGCCCTTGTTGGCAATTTGGACAGCATATGGAACAGTCACATTAGTTAACGCAATCGTCGAAGTTCTCGGTACCGCACCCGGCATATTGGCTACAGCATAATGCACTACACCATGCTTTTCGTATGTTGGATTATCATGTGTGGTGATTCGGTCAGTTGTTTCAAAAATACCGCCTTGATCAATAGCAATATCAACGACCACACTGCCAGGTTTCATCGATTGTATCATTTCCTCCGTTACAAGCTTTGGCGCCTTCGCCCCAGGGATGAGAACCGCACCTATGACTAAATCGGATTCCTTAACCGCTTCGGCAATATTATAAGGGTTAGACATTAATGTCGTTACATCTGATCCAAAAATATCATCTAATTGGCGTAAACGGTCAGGATTTAAATCAATAATCGTAACCTTGGCTCCTAAGCCAATCGCCATTTTAGCGGCATTTGTTCCAGCTACTCCACCGCCAATAATCGTTACTATTCCCCTCTGAACACCAGGAACACCGGAGAGAAGTATTCCCTTACCACCGTAAACCTTTTCTAAAAATTGAGCACCTATCTGGGCAGCCATTCTCCCTGCTACTTCACTCATCGGCGTTAATAACGGCAGGCTGCGGTTTTCTAACTGAACCGTTTCATAAGCGATGCCGACCACTTTATTATCAATTAACGCCTTCGTTAATTCTGGTTCAGGCGCTAAATGTAAATATGTAAATAAGATTAACCCTTCACGGAAGTATTTATATTCACTTGGAAGCGGCTCTTTTACCTTCATAACCATTTCCATTGACCATGCTTCTTCTGCAGTTTCTACTAGTTTCGCACCAGCAGAGCTATAATCTTCATCGGAAAAACCCGAACCGAGTCCTGCGCCAATTTCAATCATAACCTCATGACCAAATTTCACAAGATTAACCACTCCTGCCGGTGTCATAGCTACACGGTTTTCATTATTTTTAATCTCTTTAGGTACCCCGATCCGCATGCGATTACCTCCACATTAAATTATCAATCCTAAAATAAACCAAGACTATTTTATTATAACCTTTTCCCTAATGAAGATGTAACAATAAGCAATACCTATGAAAGATAACGATAACAAAAGCTTTACCAATCGGAGCAAAGCTTTTGTTTCTCAATTTTCTAATAGTAAGGATAGTACGGGTAGTAAAGATCGTAAGGATAGTACGGATCGTATGGATAACCATAACCATAATCATAACCATAGCCCCAACCTGGTGCTAATAAGGCACCAGCCGCTAACCCAGTTAAGAATGGGAACCCGAAGCCAAAACCAAATGGCCGACCGAATCCAAAGCCAGGTCGGCCAAATCCACCAAATCCACCAAAATGGCCAAAACCTCCAAATGGGCGAATCCTCTCATCACCTGGATTTACAATATCATGCACCTCAGCAGGCATTCCAGTATTCATTTTTTTCCTCCTCATTTTATATAAATTGCACACTAAAGAATATGCCATTGCTTAACCAAATTCTTGGGTAAATGCCCTTCAAATACAAAATTTCCAAGACATATGTCCATCAAAAAAAGACTGTCCCGTTCAGGACAGTCCCTTCTTTTTCGTTTCTATTCTTCAACTGACGTAAAATCATCACTATCAGCAATCGCAGTTCCTTGATCAATAAAACCCGTATTATAAGAATCAAAAATTTGCTCGCTTACTTCATTTGCCCCTTGTTCATCAAACTCAAATGAAAACTGTTTATTAGGATCACGATTAATCATCATATAATTCCCCTTTTCATTGTAAGATTCCTGATTATTGTTCGAAAAATTGCAACATTTATACGCTGTTAAATTTTGTATAATAAAGGTGAGGAGATGATGATCATGGGACTTAAATATCAAAATATTTTAGTCGCAGTTGATGGTTCAAAGGAAGCAGATTGGGCATTTAAAAAAGGAATTGAAATTGCCAAAAGAAATAATGCCAAACTACTTTTAGTCCATGTAATCGACACAAGATCATTTGCATTAGTAGAAACGTACGATACTGTCATTGGAGATCGGGCAGAAAAGCTGGCCAAGGATATGCTTGAAAACTATCAACAACAGGCAATAGATGCTGGATTACCAGAAGTTCAATATGAAATTGATTTTGGCTCTCCTAAAGTTAGAATCCCTAGGGAATTAGCTAGAAAACACAAGGTGGATTTAATCCTTTGTGGTGCGACTGGTATGAATGTTGTCGAAAGGTTCTTTATCGGAAGTGTCTCTGAACATATTACCCGGTATGCTCCATGTGACGTTCTAGTTGTCCGTACAGAAAAAGAAAATTAATAACGATAAGACGAAGCTAATCCAGTTTCGTGCTTTTTTAATAGTTTTATCGTGAATGAATACTAGATGTGTAGTACAATTAAAATAACTACTCAAGCTTGGAGGCAAAAAATGAAAGAGCATTTTTCTTTCGATGAACGTCTTGGTATTTTCCTTCCTGATTTAACCATTGATTGGGACGAATATAGTAAAGAAACCCAGCAAGGCATTTTATTTAATTGGGAGCAAATCCGCGGCTCCATTCCTGACCGAATTGCCGATCTCGAAAACGAAATCAATCATAAACAAGCACAGCTTTCCGATGAAAGTGACTTCAAGCGGTCATGTCAATTAAATACCGAAATAGCAGATTTGGCCTCAATCATTAATGATTTATGGCTATGGTTCCGTGCAAACCAAAGTTTATCTGCTAAATCCCATCACTAAAAAACTCCCTTAAAAAGGGAGTTTTCTCATTTTATAAATCTTTCTTTATTTCTCTTACTACATGACCTAGTTCAGGTAGGATTAATTTATTCATTGCAAGCTTGACAGCTCCTGTTGAGCCTGGGGTGGAGAATACAGCTTTATTTTGGACCACTCCGGCAATCGCTCTCGAAAGGATGGCCGAGGCCCCAATATCCTCATGATAACTTAGCATCCGGAACAACTCACCGAAGCCGACAATTTCCTTCTCCAAAAGATTTTGAACCGTTTCAATTGTAACATCCCGCTTGGCGATCCCAGTACCGCCATTTGTTAAAATAACATCAATATCATCGCGACTGCAGCCTTGGAGAATTTCCGTTTCAATAGGCGCCGTTTCGTCTTTCACAATCACATAGTCAACAATCTTATGCCCAGCTTGTTCAAGTAAGTCGATCATCAGCTTTCCACTTTTATCTGTATCCTTATCTCTCGTATCGCTGACCGTGATGACCTTGCATTTTACCGTTTTAGGTGCTTCTTGTTTATGCTCCTTTGTGCTCATTCAAAAGACTCCTCTTTTTCCATAAGATAGCGGAGTTGATAATATCTATGGGCCAAATCCGTTACATTTTTCGTTAATTGATAATTTGCACCTGCACCTATGGCCATACTGATTAGCGGAACCCCTTGAATCAATTTTTTTCGAAACAAGGCAATCACCATCGCTTTTAATAATTGTTGGACAGGCTGCTCAAGCCAGGTGAGATCGGTGATTTCTTCCTTACCTTCATAAAAATAAGGATCCCCCTTAGCTTCTAGGTCCTCCATCAAGGAGGACCAGCCATCCTTTTGGATTCCCGCGGGCAGTGTTGCTGTATGAAAAACCTTGAGTGATGTCATCATTTCATATGGGGAATTCACTTCAAAACCATATACACATGCAATTAATTGAACCGCTCTTAAATTAATCACTGCCATTGCGGGAATATCGGTTCCTAAAAGGAGGGGTCCGCCTGTACCTGCAAATCCCCCTTGGACAAACGAATATAAGCGGTGCCTCCCTATTTGCTGGTCAGCTATGTATTGCAATTGATCAATCTCTAATTGCTTTAAGTCTTCTATCTTTTCGATATCCTTCAGAAAAACTCTCCCCGAAGAAAGAATTCTGTTCTTCGCATCCATTTGAAGCTGGGAACCCTGGATAATTCCATTTAAATAAAACAACCAACTATCTATAACCGAAAAAAACTGCGTTTGAACAATTTCAGGTAATAAGGAAAAGGAACGTTCTAAATATTTTTCATATGTTAAACGAAAATCGCTTGCTTCATAGTTAAGTATTTTCTTTTCCCATTCGCGAATATCATTCAAGACTCTGCTCTCGCGGTCAGTCAGCGGCATGTTTAGGCTCCCCCTTTTTATATCTATTTCCTTCAGTATAGCACAAAGAAAGGCAAAAGCAGTCACCTGCCTTTGCCTTTTTGTTTTATTAGATTGCCGCTAAACGGACGGCGTCTCTTGCGATCATTACTTCTTCATTTGTTGGAATGATGATGACCTTTACCGGGGAGTGAGGGTAATTAATAAAAGCTTCCTCACCTCTAACTTTATTTAAAGCTGGATCCCAATAAACACCCATAAATTCAAGGCCTTTTAAGACATTTTCTCTAATGACATCACTGTTTTCACCAATACCTGCTGTAAAAATAATCGCATCAACTCCATACATACGTGAAGCATAAGAACCAATATATTTATGAATGCGATTTGCAAACACATCCAGGGCAAGCTGTGCCCGGTTATTTCCTTGCTTTGCCTGGATTTCAATATCCCTTAAATCGCTGGAGAAGCCTGTCACACCTAACATACCGCTCTTTTTATTTAGTACATCAAGTACCTCTTCAACAGATTGCCCGGTTTTCTCCATAATAAACGGAATAAGAGCAGGGTCAATATTTCCAGAACGAGTTCCCATTGTTACTCCTGCAAGAGGTGTAAAGCCCATGGAAGTATCAATCGACTTTCCGCCCTCAATCGCAGCGATACTTGCCCCGTTCCCAAGGTGGCAAGAAATTAATCGAAGCTGTTCTACAGGACGACCTAATAGTTCTGCAGCACGCTGGGATACATATTTATGAGACGTTCCATGAAAACCGTACTTTCGTATTCCATATTTTTCGTAATATTCGTATGGAAGACTATAAAGGAATGAACTCTCTGGCATTGTTTGATGGAATGCTGTGTCAAACACCGCAACAGCCGGAACATCTGGAAGCACACGCTTGAAAGCCTGGATTCCTATGATATTTGCAGGATTATGCAAAGGCGCTAAGTCCGATAATTCTTGAATTTTCTCCATGACTTCATCTGTAATTAGGACCGAATCATTAAATTCTTCTCCCCCATGTACAACACGGTGGCCAATCCCTTCAATTTCACTAAGTGAAGCAATAATACCTAGGGTTGTTAATTTATCCAAAAGCATTTTTACAGCCACTTCATGATCAGGTATATCAGTAATTTCTTGTATTTTTTCACCGTTTACTGTGATATTAAAAATAGAATCTTTTAAACCAATCCGTTCAATAAGACCCTTAGTAATTACATTTTCACTTGGCATTTCGAACAATTGAAACTTTAAGGACGAACTTCCTGCATTAATTGCAATAACTTTTGCCATTTGCTGACGCTCCTTTTATATAACAACATCGGTTGGAGTATACGAAATTAATACAACTTTATTTTGTGCAAACCGACCTTGTTTCTTTCTCTCAATTCCTCATTAAATCACTGTAGTAATCACATTTCAAGGAATAATTTAGCTGGGAACGTTTTCAGCGGAAATATAATTATATTCAAATTAATCGAATAATCAAAAAGGATAAAACCGGCAGTTTTTACCGATTTTATCCTTTATTTTCTTGAAACCATTTTTCCATTTTTGTTAAAATATTATCCATTTCCACAGCGTTTGACAAACTTGGCAAATCAACAAGCAGCGCTTGTTTTGGAGGCTCGACGTCAACTCCTTTTTTCTGCAAAATAAGGATGCTCTTTGCCGCGTTTTTATTTTTAAACATACCTGTCGGCAGTTGAAGCAATCCCTGGATGATAACCTGATCCTTAAAATATTCCCGCAGCTGGGCAGCTTGCTCACTTTCAAACAGTCCATTAGGAATAATGAAGAATAAATAGCCTCCAGGCTTTGTGTGCCTGACACTTTGCTCAATAAATAAATGATGGGCAAAAGAATGACCTTCATTTGCTTTTAATTGATAATCTGCTGCTCTTACATCATTAGGATAAAATCCAACTGGTAAATCCGCGATGACTGCTTCAACAGGATCAATAAATAACGGCTCCAGGGTGTCCTGATTAAAAAGCTGGACTGGATGTTCCTGTAAATTAGCATTGACATAAGCAAGTTTGATTAACAAGTCGTCAATCTCTACACCAATTGAAGCTACTTTTTTATGCAGGTGATTTAGAACTGTCGTTAATAAATTCCCGGTTCCGACAGCAGGGTCCAGCAGGCGAAAACTTGATTGTTTCATAAATCTATCGACTAGATAGCCTATTAGCATCCCTACCGTATCAGGGGTCATTTGATGATTGGGCTGAACATTTTCCTTCATCCCTTTTAAAATAACCAGCTGGTACGCTTTGCGTATTTCCTCATTCGAAAACTTTTGTAAATGAATTTCTTCATATTGTTTCTTCAACCTTTTAACGGTTAATTCACTTAGTTCCTCCTGAAGTATAGAGCCTTGAAATAAATTTTCCCCTGTTTCAGCCAGGGCTTCTAGATAAGTACAATCTAATTCTTCCTGCAGAATAAGAGCTGTTTCATTGAATAAAGTAAATAACTGTTCTGTTGGAGTTATTTTCATTTTTGTTACTCCCCATCTATTAATTTCCTTACTCATTTTAAACGAAAAATAAAAATTTAAACAACTAAAAAGGCCCCGCCAATTGACGAGACCTTTATTTATTTGGCTTTGTTAAACTTAGCTGTTGATTTGCGCTCCAATCAACAGGGTTTCAAAATTAAAATTAAGCTTAACACAGTCATTTATTTAGATTTATTTTGCCGCTCTTGCTGCTCCAAGTGCTGCTTCATAGTTAGGGTGGTTAGTAGCTTCACTTACATATTCCACATAGGTAACTGTGTCGCTTGAATCCACAACAAAAATGGCACGAGTTAATAATCTTAATTCTTGGATCGCTACGCCAAATGCTTCACCAAAAGAAAGGTCACGGTGATCTGATAATGTTTGTACATTTTCGATTCCAGCTGCTGCACACCAGCGTTTTTGTGCAAATGGAAGATCACAGCTGATTGTTAAGATTTTTACGCCTCCTAAAGAATTAGCTTCTTCGTTAAAACGGCGTGTTTCTGCATCACATACACCAGTATCCAGTGAAGGTACTGAACTGATTAAACGAACCTGCCCCTTCGTACTTTCTAAAGTAACAGCAGATAAGTCATTTGCAAGTACGGAGAAATTTGGAGCTTTGTCTCCTACTTTTACTTCATTTCCAAGTAATGTAACTGGGTTCCCCTTAAAAGTAACATTTGCCATATTTACATCCTCCTTTGATTATGTACAGTGTAAATATATCTTTTCAGAATTATTTTTGCAATTATTAAGGCTTTCGCATAGCTTATATCATGAAAAAAGTTAATCTTCCTCGTTCGTTGGAAGATTAACCTTTATCTTTATAAATCTAAATCATGTTTAGTCTGATGGTGAGTTTGAATCCTACCATCATCTTTTTTCGAGAACATTTGCTGAATTTTATCAACTGCCTGCGGTGCAACCTCTAATATTTTCTCATATAAATGAGTACTTTCGTCTAGGTGAAGCATTTTGACTCCGTGTGAATTAACAATTAAAAAGGCAATTGGTGTAATCGAAACTCCGCCCCCGCTACCGCCGCCAAATGGCAGCTTGACTTGACTTTGACCTTGGCCTTGCTCTTGTTTTTGGCCGCCAGACTGGGAACTATCCATCTTAAACTCACTGCCCCCTGCAGCAAATCCAAATCCAACCTTTGAAACTGTTAAAATGACACTTCCGTCTGGGGTTTCAACTGGATCCCCAATGATCGTATTTACATCAATCATTTCTTTCAAGCTTTCCATCGCCGTTGTCATTAAACCTTGAATTGGGTGATCAGACATGATCGTATCCTCCTCATTCAAATGGAATTCATTTTTTCATTTGAAATATTTGCTTTGCTTTTAAAGTGCGGTTTCCCGCCCTTCCAGAATTTAATCAGTTTTAATCCTGCTAGAATAGCTTGCCCGATTCGAAACTGAAAAATACATGTTAACTGTGTTTGAATAACAGCTGCTTGAAAATGCGGGGTTACCGTCAATTGTGGCATTTCTTTTAGTTTTAAAAAATGGCTCAGCAGTCCAAGAATGCCCCCTTTCACCGCCCATAACGCACCTGTTGCCATTCCAGTATGTGCAGCATCGCCGACCCCAATCATCGAGTGCCACTCAAATTTTTTTATCGTGACTTTCTGGAAGAACCTCCTTACGATGATATGCATTCCAAAAACGTGTTTCAGCATTTCTCTTGTATTTTTTAGATTCGTAAGCATATCGTCTGAAGTAATTTGTTTGACATTTTTATCGGATGAATCATCTTCTACCACAATGCTTGGGGAATTATCATCGACTTTGATTAATGGAATATGTTTTTTAAATCTAATTAATCCAAACCAAACCCTAAACTCTACCTTTAAATCATCATTGTCGTTATAGTGATAATAATTTACAAGAATCGTTAATTTAGAAAATATGATAAGGATAAATAAGAGCAACAGGATAGACAGGGAAAGCAACAGCCAAAACAAAATATTCACAACCTTTCCGACTGTTAGTATTTCCTATTCACAAAAAAAACTATCAACTTTGTAGTTGATAGTTCTATTTTTTAGCGTTCGGCATGAATGACTGTTGTGTCAGTGAATAGATCATGTATTCCTTGTTTTTTAGGTAAAAACGCAACAATGATATATCCTAATATAATAGTTGCTGAAATAAACCGGCCAATCCATTCGCGAAAAAGAACCGTTCCCCATGATAATTTTTCCTGATGTAAATCCTTTACTTTAAGCCCAAAAACCATTTTTCCTAGTGTTTGATTGAAATATTTTGTCATCAGTATGAAGTACGCGTAAAAAATGACAGCAGAAGCAATTGATATAGGGGCAAACATATTAAAATCGGATAATGATAGATCAAGCACGCGTAAAACAGGCTTGATTAGAATGCGCCCGATACTGCTGATAACGATTAAATCAAGGAGATAGGCCCAAAACCGCATCCAAAAGCCAGCATAGCGAACTGGCACATTCATTGTCTCTAAAACACTATGCCCGCCGTCAGAGTAATCATTCGTTTCCATTTATAGCCCCCCTATTCAGCATAAAGATACATAAGACGCGGTGCATTCGGCTTAGAAAGTACTTTCATAAGACCTGTCATTTCAATGCGATCACTCATCCATTTTTTCGCTGTTAAATTAAATAATGAACCTATGCCAAGATCATCAGAATAACGCACCACCTTGACACCTTTAAGCTTTTCATTACTTTTCATCTCCGAGATGACATCATCTAAATAGCCGAATCCATCGATAAGATTTAAATCCTTCGCCTGCCGGCCATCATAGACTCGGCCATCTGCAATCTTTTTAACTTGTTCCACTGTCATATGACGCCCTTCAGAGATCACTTTGACAAAGCCCTCATATGAATTATCAATCATTCTTTGTATAATTTGCCGTTCTTCGTCCGTCATTTTTCTTGTCGGGCTCATGATATCCTTATATTTTCCGCTTTTAATCGTAACAAAATCCACACCATATTTATCTGCCAATCCTTGATAATTAATTCCTTCCATGATTACCCCAAGGCTGCCAGTAAGTGTTTCAGGGCTGGCATAAATTTTTTTCGCTGCCGTTGAAATATAATATCCTCCTGATGCAGCCATGGACCCCATAGATATATATACTGGTTTTTTCGTATCCCTTTGGACTTCCTTTAACCTATCATGAATTTCTGCGCTTTCAACCACCCCTCCTCCAGGAGAATTAACCTTAATGATGATTCCTTTAACCGTATCATCCTTTTTAATATAATTTAGCTTCTTCATAAACTCCTGGTGGTTATAACCTGGGCTTTGTAAAATCGATTCTGAGTCCCCTGTGTCCTGGATTACTCCATTTATATCAAGGATGACGATTTTTTTTAACTCGCTTCCGTTTTGAACCACTTCCTCCGAATATGGCTTATCTGAATCCATAAAGTCATTTAAATCCGTTTCAATTCCTTTAAAAGCAAAGGATGATAATAGATTAATGATGACTGATCCGATAAATAACACGGCTGCAATTCCAAGTGCGGCCCAGCGTTTTCCATTCAATGTGTTTCCCCCTTTTGTCAAAACTCTGAACTTTTACGTTCATTCATTCATATTGTTTCTTAAACATGCTAAACTAAATGCATTCAAACATTAATTTACCAATGATTAAATTGAAAATAGGGGAAACACTCTATATTTCAATTCTTGGACAAGGGGGCCCTGCCATGACAGAAAGACGCAATATTTACTATGATTACAAGCGAGATCCCGAATTGCTTGCAAAAGCCGCTCCTCTTTTTGAAGCAAGTGAACGTTATGGATTTACCATCGTGAATGATTATCGGAAAGCAAATATCATTGCCAGTATTGGCGATGACGGTGCCTTTCTCCAAGCAGTTAGAAAAACTGGTTTTCGAGATGATTGTCTTTATATGGGGATTTCGATAAAAAACAGTTTAAATATGTATTGTGATTTTAAAATTGAAGACATTCCATCCATGATTTTAGCTATGCTAAATGAAAAGTTAGAGGTTCGCCGTTATCCGCTGATTGAGGTTTCTGTTGATGGACAAGGAACTTTTCCTTGCTTAAATGAATTCTCCATCCGCTCGTCGATAATTAAAACGCTCGTGGTGGATGTGATTGTCGATGACCTTCATTTAGAAACATTCCGCGGTGATGGCCTGATTGTTGCCACACCAACCGGAAGCACCGCCTATAATAAATCCGTTAACGGTTCCATTGTTGACCCTTTACTCTCCTGTATGCAAGTTAGTGAGGTTGCATCCAATAATAATAATCGGTACCGTACCCTCGGTTCTTCGTTTATTTTAAGCAGTGACCGAACACTAACGCTAAGGGTTATTCAGGAAGGCAACGACCACCCGACAATGGGCATGGACAACGAGGCATTAAGCATTCGTCATGTGGACAAAATCAAAATTTCCTTAAGTGACAAAAAAATAAAAACCCTTAAATTAAAGGACAACTCCTTCTGGCAAAAAGTAAAGCGGACATTCCTTTAATAAAAAAACCTTATCCTAAAAAACAGGATAAGGTTTTATTTTTATGTTCTTTTTTCTCCCCGAACCTTTAATCCACTTTGTGGAAATAGCTTGGTTTTTGAAAGAGAATAAATGGTTAAAGCGGACCAAATGAATAAGAACGAAAGCAGCTGTATTTTTGAAAAATGTTCTTGATAAATAAATACACCTAGCAGCAGTGTGATTGTTGGTGCGATATATTGCAGGATGCCGAGTAAAGAAAGGGGAATTTTTTGTGCCCCTTTTGCAAAATAAAGCAAAGGAACTGCTGTAGCGGCCCCAGCACCAACTAAGAGTAAATCGGTGCCAATACCTTCCGATAAAAATGCATTTGAATCATTTACAAATAAGATAACAATATATATCGCAGCGATTGGAGCCACTACTAAAGTTTCTAAGGTTAACCCAACCACAGAATCGACATTAATCAACTTTTTAGCCAGTCCGTATATTCCGAAGGAAACAGCAAGGCTGATGGCGATCCAAGGGAAATTCCCATGAGATATTGTTATAATCGCAACCCCAATCCCAGCCAAAACGAAGGATACATATTGGGACACCGATAACTTTTCCTTCAAGACAACCATTCCCAATAAAATGCTCACTAAAGGATTAATATAATAGCCGAGACTTGCTTCGATCATATGACCGCTATTTACTGCCCAAATATAAATAAACCAATTAATACTGATAAGCAGTGAAGCAATGATTAAGGCATACATCTGTTTTTTATTTTGGGCAAAGCCTTTAAAAGTGCGAATGAATAATCCCCATTTTTTTGAGAAGAAAAGAACAACTACCATAAAAATAAATGACCAAAAAACGCGGTTTGCAAGAATTTCCTTTGCATTTACATTATCTAAAAGCTTCCAATAAATCGGCAATAATCCCCAAAGCAGATAGGAAAATCCGGCATGTATAACCCCTATCTGTGTTTCACTCTTTTTCATATATCTCTCGAGCCCCTATCTTTCTAGTTTCGAAATATTTTATATTATAACGTGAAACAACCTTAAATGGGGATTTTTTTGCCTACTAATTCATTCCATTAAAAAAGCAGGCAGATACGAATCCAGCCTGCTTTTTGATTATGAACATTAATTTTTCTTTACAGCTTCCATTTCTTTTTGGCGCAGTTCAATCCGGCGAATTTTACCAGAAGTTGTTTTCGGAAGCTCTGTCAAATACTCAATTTTTCTTGGATACTTATATGGAGCTGTCAGTGTTTTTACATGCTCCTGAAGATTTTTAGTTAATTCAGGCTCATTCGGATCAACATTTTCTTGTAAGACAACAAATGCCTTAACAATAAATCCACGAATTTCATCAGGGCTTGCGACAACCGCACATTCTTTTACAAGTGGGTGTTTAACAAGGGCATCCTCAACTTCAAAAGGCCCAATTGTGTATCCGGAACTGATGATAATATCATCCCCGCGGCCTTCGAACCAAAAATAACCTTCCTCGTCCATTTTGGCTTTATCACCCGTGACATAATAATCGCCGCGGAACTGCATGGCTGTTCTTTCCGGGTCCTTATAATAATTTTTGAATAATGCCGGCGTTTCCACGTGTACAGCGATATCGCCAACTTCTCCAACTGCGCAGACCTGGCCTTCTTCATTGATAATTTCAACTCTGTTCCCTGGAGTCGGCTTGCCCATTGAACCCGGCTTTAATTCCATCCCTTTGGTCACACCAACAAGTAATGTATTCTCTGTTTGACCATAGCCATCACGGACATCCACATTGAAATATTTTCTAAACGTGTCAATGACCTCACGATTTAGGGGCTCTCCGGCTGAAACAGCGCTATGTAGATTTGACAGCTTGTAGTCAGCTAAATTATCTACCTTTGCCATTAAGCGGTATTCTGTAGGTGTACAGCATAGAACATTCACATCATATTTTTGCAGAAGAGTTAAATACTTTTTCGGCTCAAATTTTCCACTATAGACTAATCCAGTTCCGCCTGATCCAAGAACGGAAAGGAAAGGACTCCATATCCACTTTTGCCAGCCTGGGCCTGCTGTTGCCCAAACTGTATCACCTTCTTCGATGCAAAGCCATTTGGCTGCAGCGGTCTTTAAATGAGCAAACGCCCATCCATGTGTATGGACTACCCCTTTTGGATTTCCTGTTGTTCCTGAAGTATAGGATAAAAAGGCCATATCCTCCCGACGTGTGTCAGCTAATGGGAACTCTACTGAAGCCGCTTTCATATCTTCATCTAAATGAATCCAGCCATTCTCTTCAGCCCCAATCGTAAACTTAACGAGCGGCTGTGTCGCTTTTATATTTTCAAATTGGTCTACGTAAGGATAATAGCTGACAACAGCTTTCACATCACCATGTGTAATCCGGTACTGCAGGTCCTTTTCCCTTAACATTTCCGAGCTTGGAATGACTACCATCCCTGATTTTAAGGCGGCTAAGTAAACAACATATGCTTCAATTAGGCGTGGAACGATTACGAGTACGACATCGCCTTTTTCCAAACCATTTTGAGCAAAAACATTTGCAGCTTGGTTAACTTGTTTTAATAATTGCTCATATGTAACCTGCTTTGTTTCACCAGATTCATTTTCCCATTTTATTGCCATATGGCTCGGATCTTTTGCAAATCTCTCAACCTCTGACACAAGATTATACTTTTCTGGTGCAATTAAATCTTCGCGTTTCATTCTTCTCCCCCTCAATTTCAGAAAATAAAATTCCCTCAAATTTATTATACAAAATTATTCTAAAATTTTAAATTATTATTCATTTAAAAATATTTCTCAACAAAATAAGAGAGTGAGGCATGAGCCTCACTCCCTGTAGCCATCATATTTAATTTGATTAACGAGCAAATCCGCCGCCTAATTGTGACTCAGCCATTTGAACTAAACGCTTTGTGATTTCACCACCAACAGAACCGTTAGCACGTGAAGTAGTGTCTGCACCAAGCTGTACTCCAAATTCAGAAGCAATTTCATATTTCATTTGGTCAAGAGCTTGTTCAACACCAGGAACTAGTAGTTGATTAGAGTTGTTACTTCTAGCCATGTGATAATCACCTCCTTGTGAGTATAGAATGTGTAGAACTCACAAGGTTCATTCTAAATATCAATTGGTAATTTTTCACAAAAAATTCACAAATACTTTACAAATACTTAAAATAACTCATTAAATTCCGAGCGATGTTCGCTGTCTGGTTTTATTACAAGCGTTTCAACCTCTTGAACAGCCTCTTGAATTAATGGTTCAAAATCAAAAAAACTTTCATACTGGTTAACTTTTTCTCGTTTCGGTTTTGTCTTTGGAGATGATGGGACAAAAATAGTACAGCAATCTTCAAAAGGACGAATCGAAATATCGAGAGTATCAATTTCCTCAGCGATTTTAATAATATCCGTTTTGTCCATCGAAATCAAGGGACGTAAAATTGGGGTATTCGTCACCTCGTTAATTGCATACATACTCTCAAGCGTCTGGCTTGCTACCTGTCCAAGACTCTCACCAGTAATAATCGCAAGGCCCTCTTGTTTTTTTCTAATTTCATCTGTAATCCTTAACATCATTCTCCGCGTCGAAGTCATCGTATAATTTTCCGGTACCTGCTCACGGATGGCCTGTTGAATATCTGTAAAGTGTACGATATGAAGTGTTATGGAGCCAAAAATTCCTGCAAGATTTTTCGATAGGTCGATGACCTTTTCCTTGGATCTTTCACTTGTAAAAGGCGGGCTGAAAAAGTGAACAGCCTCAATTTCCAAGCCGCGTTTCATAGATAGGTATCCCGCTACCGGGCTATCAATGCCGCCTGAAAGCATGAGCATCGCTTTCCCGCCTGATCCAATTGGCAGTCCGCCGGCCCCTTGAATTGTTTCTGATGATAAATAGATGGCATCTGGTCTAACTTCGACTCGTAAATTAATATCCGGCTTCTTTACATCCACTTTTAATCCAGAAATATTTTTTAACAAATGTGCCCCAATTGTTTGATTGATTCCATCAGTATTCAATTCAAACGTTTTATCCGACCTTTTAGCTGTAATTTTGAAGGTTTGACCATCCTTGAATTGGGATTTTACTAACTCAAACGAGGCCTGTTTCAATGCCTCCACATCTTTTTCTACTCTTATTGCCGGGCTATAGGACTGAATCCCAAATATATTCTTTAATTTTTCAATGATTTCAATCCCATTTTCACCATTTAGTAATACATACATTCGGTCACGGCTTGCTTCAATTTTTACTTTTGGAAATGGCGCAAGGGCGATTCGAACACTCTTTTTCAATTTATCAATAAATTTATTGCGATTTCTTCCTTTGGTGGATATCTCTCCATAGCGTATTAAAATACGATCATAATTCATCTATTTCATTACCTTTCTTAGTTGGTTTACCGTTTTTTCAATTACTGCGAGGACTTCTAAGGCTTCAGCCTCTGTATTATCAAATGATAAGCTAATTCTTATAGCACTCTCTGCTAGGCTTTCTGGAACTCCCATAGCGAGCAGTGTATTGCTGGGTGATTTCTTTTTTGATGAACAAGCACTAGTCGTAGACACAAAAATCCCATTTTGCTCAAGAGCATGGATGAACACTTCTGATTTAATCCCTTTTAAAGAAAAATTTAAAATATGTGGTGCAGTATGTTGGACGGGTGTGTGAATCTGAATGTCTTCGATTTTGCTTAAGCCTTTTCGGAGCAAATTTTGGACCTTTTCCATTCCTGCAATTCCCGCATCACTTTTCAACATTGTCATCCTGAGCGCCTTTGCCATCGCGACAAATCCTGCCACATTTTCGGTACCGCTTCGCATCCTCCGCTCTTGGTTGCCGCCTGAAAATAACGGGGTCAGTCTTGCGCCCTCACGTATAAATAGGACACCAGTGCCTTTTAAGCCATGAAATTTATGGCCTGATAGTGAACAAAGATCTACATTATTTTTATATAAAGAAAGTGGTACTTTTCCTACACTTTGTACAGCATCCACATGAAAGAGGATGGATGGATATTTTTTAAGAATATTGCCTATTTCTTCAATAGGCTGAATGGTTCCAACCTCATTATTTACCTCCATAATCGAGATTAATATCGTTTCTTTTCGAATGGCCTTTTCCAAATCTTCAACTGAGATTCGACCGATCTCATCAACAGGCAATCGGGTGATTTCAAAACCTTCCTGCTCAAGCTGCTCCATTGCTGCTCGGACTGATGCGTGCTCTACACTCGAAGTAATTAAGTGCCGCCCTTTATGTCGATTTAATAAAGCAGCACCTTTAATGGCAATGTTGTTGCTTTCGGTCCCGCCAGAGGTAAAATAAATCTCATTTGCCTTTACCTTTAAAAGACCGGCAACCTGCTCTCTAGCCTGTGTTAAAAGCTTTTCTGCCTGCCCTCCCATACTATGCAATGAAGAGGGGTTGCCAAAATATTCACTGGATACTGTTACAAATGAATCTAAAACCTCTTTATATGGTTTTGTCGTTGCACTATTATCAAAATAAATCATCGTTTTATCCTCCGTCAAAAATAAATCTTATCATAAACCTATCTTTTGAAAAAGAAAAGAAAAAACCGATTCAGAGAGAATCGGTTTTTTATTCCATGGCAGCCGAAGCTTTTATTTTCTTTAATGCTTCTGGGTCAATACCTTCCAATGAAGCGGCAACCTGCTCTAAAGCCTCTTGATAATCATAGTGTCTAAAAGCGTTTTCTGCATCGGTTAAGCCTTTTGCAACAGAAGGATACTGGCGTCGGTATCGGTTTCCATATTGAATGGCCTTTTCCGCAAGAGTTGCATTCTCAATCAATTCAATGGTCGAAGAAACAAGTTTATCAACAGTTAATACGGCAATTTCTAAATATTGATTAAGGGCGGAATTGTTAAGCGGCTTTTCCTCCAACTGATACCTGACATTTTGAATACTATCGTTAGCATCTTCATAAAGGTACTTGTAGTCATCAGGTAGGCCTGGAGCATTGCTCTTAGCAACAAGGCGTACAGTCTCCCCAACTTTTTTAGTTAGTTCTTTTAGTTTATCTCTTGCCTCAATTTCATCTTTTCTCAATGCTTGCAGCTTATAAGCAAATGCATGTTGTCCTTCGAGGATGATTTCTAATTGTTCTTTTAGTTCACTTAATTCCTCACCTAGAACAGATTGAGCCGTTTCGTTGAGTTTTAATTTTTCCAATAAAATATCATAATGCTTAAAAACAGCAGTAAGTTCTTTTTCCAAATTCCGCTGTGTTTCAAAATCATCATCTGATAACTGATATCCTTCTTGAATATGAAATACTTCATTTGAAAGATTCCTATACTCTTCCTCGGCTGCAACAAGAAGGCCGCTGGTTACCTTTTCATTCTTCAACACGAAATGCTTGGCATGTACTTCCTTTTCCAAAAGGTCAAAAAGAATATCGACTCTTTCCTTTACTTCTTTTATTCCTTCTTCAGCTTGCTCTATTTCTGTTTTTTCAATTAGCATTATAATCTCGGTGAGCTTTTCTTCCAAGAGAATTTTTTCTGTTTCCACATTTATGTGCTCTAAATAATATCCTTGATCAGTCATTTCACGGTATCCATCGAAAACATCAGCAAGCTGATTTGGAAGCAATGACTGACACTCAATTAAGTACTGAGGGATTACATTCATATTGTTTTTGATTGCGGCAAGTGTACTATGAATCAACAATACGACTTCACGTGCTTCAAGGTAATTGCCGTTTTCCGTTTTTTCATCATATTCATGAAATTTTTGCGTCACTTCACTAAGCTGCACTTCTAAGCATTTTTCAGCATTACCAAAGCTATGACGGTGAGCTAAGAGCATTTTTTTCGATTCCCGATAAAGCTCTTTTAATTCCTCGATCTCTACTCTGTTTTTCTCCTCGCTGCCAACAAGTTCATGGAGTTCTTCCAAAATACTTTTAATTTGGTCTTCAGTTTCCTGTAGTTTTTCTGCAATCTTTTGTTGAACTTCCCTTGACTTTTTGAAACGGTACTTATCTATGTACTCTTCTGCATCAAACAGCATCTCTTCTAAGTCTGGAAGCTTCACCGTTACGACATCATCCCATTGATTCCGCCAATGTTCAAAAAGCTCTTCGGTTTGTCCAGTCATATTAAGCTGTTTCACTTTCGACATTTCATCCAGTATCGGACGATTCATTAGATCAATTTTCCAAGCTTCCAATCGATCCATTTCTTTAAAATATTTTTTCTTTATTAAATATCCCACTACAAATAGGGCTAGTAATAGGAAGAATAAACCAATGAAATACTTCACTTGACAGCCTCCTAGCTCAAACACAATGATTCTATTAGAGAATTTTTTCGTCTATATAAAAAGATCACTTAATGTTTTATTCAATGCTATTATGATACCATGTAAACGACATTTTTTGACTATTAAATTCAATTTTTTTGTAAAATAAAAAAAAATAGCGATTGCCGCTATTTTAGCATTGCTCCTTTTTTAATTGGCACATCCGAGCATAAAGTTTTATCAATCCAATGATTGATATCTTTTAAATATTTCTGCTCAAAAAATTGCTCATTTGGAAAAACATATAATACTTCTCTCATATAATGATTGTTCATAAAGGGCATCATGATTAAACCCTTAAGTTGTATGATTAAATATGGGATGGAATGGGGGCGGAACTCTCCCCATTCAAACCCTCTTTCAAAGATTTTTTGAAAGAAATATTTTTCTTTTAATGAATAGGTTGACATAATTTCTCTTACAACCTGAGAATCGATTGACATTTCACGATATACGAAGCATGCCAGTTGAAGATTTTCACATTGAAAGTGAATTAAATCGGCGACAACTCGCTTTAAACAGACTTCAGCGCCTCGTTCAATTGAGAGGTAAGCTTCTTCCATTTTGCTGATATATTGTTCAAAAAAATGCGTAAAGCAATATTCTAACAACCCAGCTTTGTTTTCAAAATGATAAGCAATCGTTGCCGAATTTACTTTTGCTAAATGAGCAATATCCCTGATTGATGTACCAGTGTAACCTTTTGAATTAAACAATAATACGGCGGCTTTCACAATCGCATCTTTTGAATTTTTCTTCATCAGCTTTCCCCCCCAATTAAAACACCGAATATCCCCTTACATAAAGATTCTTTGTGTCACACTAAATTCCTTTATGAAAATATCGACAAAGTCTGCTCATTTTCTTCTTGTTTTGATAAAATAAACTATAAAAATTATAAGAAAAAGGAGAAATTTCATGTTTAACGTCGAAATGTATAGTAGAAGTCGCGAAGAAAATTATGATCTCGTGAAAAAACAATTGCAGGCACTTCTGCACGATGAAAAAAATCAAATTGCAAATCTCAGTAACGCTTCTGCATTATTAAACCAATTTCTTGACCGAATCAACTGGGTCGGTTTTTATCTCTTAGATTCAAACGGCGAGCTTGTATTAGGACCCTTCCAAGGTTTGCCGGCCTGTGTCCGTATTCCGCTTGGTAAAGGAGTTTGCGGGACTGCTGCTTTGAAAAGAGAAACATTACGCATCGAGGATGTGCACCAATTTCCTGGTCATATCGCCTGCGATGCTGCATCCCAATCAGAGATTGTCATTCCACTAGTAAAAGGGGAACAGCTTATTGGGGTATTGGATATCGATTCACCTGAAAAAAATCGCTTCGACGAAATCGATCAACAAAAACTGGAAGAAATTACGGCTGTTTTATTAGAGCATATTTAATAAAATTAGGCACGGAGAAATTCCTCCGTGCCTATTTATATTTTTTTAAATGCTTGTTCCAGATCTTCAAGTAAATCCACAGATGCTTCAAGTCCAACCGACAGACGAACCAAAGTATTGGAGATGCCCATTTTTTACGCTCTTCTTCGGGAACAACCGAATGGGTCATGGTAGCTATATGCTGTATTAATGTTTCTATCTCGCCTAAACTTACAGCAATCTTTATCAATTTCAGTTGGTTCATGAACCTTTGCGCGGTTTCCTTCGTCCCCTTGATTGAAAAGGAAATAAGTCCTCCAGCTTGTTTCATCTGTTTTTTCATAATTTTATAATCGGAGTGCTCCGGTCCGGATCCCCAGGGTAATAAACTGTTTCGATTTTCGGATGATTTTTTAAATATGCAAATAAATGCCTGGCATTTTCGGAGTGCCGGTCCATCCGTACGGGCAGGGTTTTTATCCCTCTTAATAACAGCCATGCATCAAAGGGAGAAATTATGCCTCCAATATCTTTTTGGGTAGATTGAGCGATCTGCCGTATAAATTCTGTCTTTCCTACGACCAGACCAGCTATGACATCCCCATGACCACAAATATATTTGGTAGCACTATGAATGACAACATCACAGCCTTGGGTAATAGGCGTTTGCAGGTATGGGGAGCAAAATGTATTATCTACAACAACAGGTATTCCTCTTTCCTTAGCTACTTTTGCTGCCATTTCCAAATTAACGAGCTTCATAGTAGGGTTAATCGGAGTTTCAATATAAATACAAGCTGTATTCGGACGAATGTTATTTTCTAGGGCAAGATTAACTCTCTTTCGAGAATATCCATTCCATCTCCACCTAATTTTCCACACATTTTCAATTCCAAAAATATACACCGTACCCTAATTATGGATAATATTCGTATATTTTTGGAATATTAATTTGAATAATTTATAAATATTTTTCACATCATTCTTGTTCCTTTTGCTGACAGACAAAAAATATACTTGACTTTTGATGAATAAAAAATATATAATACTCTTTGTGTAAAATATTGCAGCCTATGTGAACAACTTTATTTGATTCATTTTGTTCCTCATAAGGCAGCCGCCTTACGAAGGTGCATCTTGTAACCCTTAGCTGCTAGGGCGAAGGTGCATGAAAACAAAATGGCTTTAATGATGTTTCATAACGGTTTTTATTTTACCAAAATAAAAACACAGAGGAGGAGTCATTCATGGCTCGTTATACCGGCCCAAGCTGGAAATTATCCCGTCGTCTTGGAATCTCTCTAAGCGGCACAGGTAAAGAATTAGAAAAGCGTCCTTACGCTCCTGGACAACATGGTCCAAACCAACGCAAAAAGCTTTCTGAATACGGATTACAATTACAAGAGAAGCAAAAGCTTCGTCACATGTACGGAATCAATGAGCGTCAATTCCGCAACCTATTTGACAAAGCTGGCAAACTTGCTGGTAAACACGGTGAAAACTTCATGGTTCTTCTTGAATCACGTCTTGACAACGTAGTTTACCGTTTAGGTTTAGCTCGTACTCGTCGTGCGGCTCGCCAATTAGTTAACCACGGTCACATCCTAGTTAACGGTTCACGCGTAGATATCCCATCATTCCGCGTAACAGCTGGTCAAACTATCAGCCTTCGTGAAAAATCACGTAATCTTGATGTAGTTAAAGAAGCAGTTGAAGTAAACAACTTCGTACCTGACTTCTTAACTTTTGATGCTGACAAGCTAGAAGGTACTTTCACTCGCTTACCTGAGCGTTCTGAACTTCCAGCTGAAATTAACGAAGCTCTTATCGTTGAGTTCTACTCTCGTTAATTAATACGAGTTGTAAACTGCACGTATGAAAACCCTAGAAACGTTGAAATTACTCAACTTCTAGGGTTTTTTATTTTTGTCTGCTTTGTAGAATAATGTATTATCCCCCAATTTGTTGGGGGAGGTTTTGGGGGAAGTTTCAAGGAAAAATATTATGTGGACAGGCGCATTTTATTTGCACAGTCAGACTGCCAGTAAGGAGACCTATTTTATAATAGGACACATGTGTTTTATTTATTTTTGAGGTCACATAGGTCATAATGACCTGATTGACCTCGAAATTTACTATAAGAAAGCAAAGATTAATAATTATTTTTTTGCTGCAATGTTTTACCTACTATGAACACAACCCTGTCAAGGTTGTAAAACGAATCCGATTATAACAGATTTAGTTTAAATCGTTGATATAATATGTTTTTATTTTTAGTATATATGATTTAAACAGATGTAATTGGTGGCAGAATGATTGGTTTTGCCACCAATTTACCACCATTTGACCACCATTTATTTTTATCCAAAATCGCATAAAACTGAGATTCATGGCAGGAAAAATTGTAAAGACATACATATAAAATGGAAAAGGAATCCTTCAGGAAACTCAATTGGAATAAAAAAATAAAGGACCATTAATCGGTCCTTTTCTGGTTTCTTTCCTCTACTTTTTTCTTTATCTTCGCCACCAAACTTTTTAATAAAATTTCATTACTAGAATACACGAATCGGTCTGACCACAACGCAATAGTGAAGTTTATTTCTCTTACTTGTGATTTATCCATTTGCATATAAAACATCTTTTCACCAGGATCTTTAAGTACGAGTAAGTGCCTAGGTGTAAGAGGAAATAACTTTGTGGTATTGATGATACCATACCCACTCCAAGGTTCACTCCACTTTTCCTTCACCATACAATATGGGTCATCGCTCGTAATAAATACACTTTTGCTAGAAGCCTCCAAGATGACAAAGTTATGATTGGAAAGCATAGTTGACATTTCTTCTGAGAATTTTAACATTAATTCCAAGCTTTGTTCTTTAGGTACTTCAACATCATACTTTTCATTTTCAAAGATATCCTCGAGCATTTCAATCTCATGTTCATTATAATTTTCAAGTTGACCATGAACTTTTTTCATTTGAAATATTATTTTAGAAGTTTTCTTATAAAATTCGTCTACCATATGGTGGTAATTTTTCCGCTGTGCAGGTGTACGAAGGTGTTGAAAGGATAGAAATATGGCTAAATTCACCTTATCTTCCCTTGTTAATATTTCTTTACGTTCTATTTTTTTTATAACTGGTTGATAAAGAGTATCCACGTGAGCTGCTAATAATTTTTCAATCGTATAATCTTTTTCCCCATTTTTCTCTACAGTATAAAAATGTTTACTATATCCTGTATTCGCTGGGGTTTGTTTTCTAAACTCGTCAGTTGCTTTGTCATAAATAAATAAAAATCCAGATTCATGGGTAAAATGCTTTAAATAAACTTGAGGAACGTAATGCTGCTTTTTAGGATTACTCATTTAAGACTCCTTTTTACCCATATTATACCATATCATTTCGCTCAATCTTAAGGAAGAATAGTTAACCCCTCCATTTGGAATGCGAAATCTGCTTAATTTAAAAATTCTCTGAAATTTACCGCAAATCTACATGCCGCTTACATTTCGTGCACTGGTAAAGATTAGTTTCAACTTCTAGGTGTTTCTTTAATTTCCTGCATGTTTGACAGGAAAGTGTGACATATCGGCCAGATAAACCATTTACCACTACCCCTGCTTCCTTTTCAACTCCAATTTCTTCTTGTTCCTCCTCCAACAAAAAGAGCAAAACCCTTCTCGATATCAGAAGGGCTTACGATTCCTACTAAGGCAATCGCTGTTAATAGTCAAACCCCTTTTTCATCCATAATGGTCTCATGTGAGGAAATTGACTGTATAACTCCTCTTCTCTGGCTTTTTGTTCATATTCATGGATGCTGCTCCTATTACGTTCATTTTCTGTCTTTAATTGTTCGAGTTGTTCCTCATAGTCCTCTTGTCTCCCTTTTAAATATTCAACCTGCCCCTGTAAATTTTCAATTACCTTAATCAGCTCAGCTTTTGTAAATTTATTAAAATCTTCACTATTCATACACTCGCTCCTTATAATTTGAAATTTGTTATAACTACCTAATATCAACGTGCCGTTTGCACTTCGTACACTGAAACAAGTTTGGTTCAACTTCTTTGTGTCGTTTCAACTTCCTGCATGTCTGGCAGCTTAACGTTACATATCTGCCGCTAAATTCATTTACAACTAGGTTACTCCCCTCTATGATCAGCTCCTCTTCCTCTTCGTCTGTACTTGTAGAAAAGAATGCATATGCCAGTAAAACAGTCATACCGCCGGAAATGTAACTTAGCCAGCTCATCGGATGTCCTCCCGTCTTGTTAATACATAGTTCAGTTCTCCATGATTATTTACAACTATCACTCGGTAAGCTGATTGTATGCAATAATCGCGCTGTAATTCTGATACAAGCTTTGGATCATTAAGCCCTTTTTCGATAAGTACTGCCGCGAGTGTTGTTGGTTTCATATTGCATGCGGTTGCCAGTCGGTTTAGTTTAAATGCTTGCTTGTTCGTTAGCGACACATTCACTCGATGAACTTTCTTTCCTCCTAACCCCTTCCCTTCTATCAAAACGCAAATCCCCTTTCCAATAGTAATGACAATTGACAACGCCAACCGTGTTACACTGTTACGAAATACCCGCGAGAGAAGAGGCTACTCCGTTTTCAGTATTAACGTAGTCCCTTTCGTAACGATTGCGGTATGATCAGCTGGTGCTTGAACAGGTGTTCTCTCGGATTTAATCACCCTCCGCTGCCGTATATCCTTCTCGATCAGCCGCTTGACGTAGCCACTAAAATTGTCCAGCGATTCAATGCGCTCGAGACACCGTCGGTCCTCTTCGTTGGAAACGTTGAATGATACCGATTTGATAACTTTGTTTTTGCACACGTTAACTCCCTCCCTTCCCATTGATTAATACATGGTATGAGCGGTCATTCTATAATATGAATTTAAATTTACCAAAAACATGAACTTAAATTTCCTATAGGCAATCAACAGGAAAAATAGAATAATTAAATAAGGTGATGCACATGTTACGGAGCCGTATTGAGAAACTGATAAATGAGAGTGGATATAAAAAAGCCTTTATCGCTGATAAATTAGGAATTACATATAAGCAGCTACGCAATTATGAAATCGGGCGTAGCTTGATACCATTTGATAAGGCGTATGAACTGGCAGACTTGCTCGGTGTTGGCATCGATGAACTTTACGAACGAAAAAAAGAATAAATGATATGGTATGACCTCCCAGGACACTAATAATTTGTAATTCTGTGTGCTAAAGGTGGTTATGATTGAGTGATCGTCCATTGGGGAGGGAGTATTACCCACGAAGTTTAAAGCGGTATTACCCTACTAAATCAGGATTGAAATTTTTCCAACAAGAAAAACCGCTAGTAGTAACAACACTAACGGTTTGATAAGTCATCAGTTTCCTAATCGGAGAAAAGCCTGTGTCGGTCTACCAATACCATCAAATCCAAGATTGATATAATCTTTACGATTTCTAAACCTGATTCATTGGAATTGGGTAAATTAATTTTGTAGACCAGTACTAGCAGCATATTTTATATCTGTGTCAACTAACGACCTTCACTCCCACCACACAATCGAAACCCAATCGTTCAATCTCTACGTCTTTAACCTCAATACGCAGCTCATGCGTTAGCGGATCAACGAAGTGTATTCGCCCCGCTAATTCCTTAGTAAAGCCATCTACCCATATGGTCAGCTTTACCAAATGGTTATGTTCCATTGCGTAAATAATGCGTAAATCGAACTCTTCTGCTTCATGCTCGTCAATGATTGGCTTCTTTTCCCGCTCGGTATCACGCCATAAATCCTTCTGTGTCTTCGCTAACTCTGGCAACTGAAATGCTGCCTGCCATTTAACCATACCGCGATCACGTATCGCCATATAATCGCCTCCTTTCTTAATATTATATACGAACTTATGTTCTGTATGTATACATAAAGATATATAAGAAACAATATTAGGAATCCTCCATATGAAACCATCCTTTTAATTCAAGGGTGGTTTTTTATATAAGCTCCATGTTTGTCCATGTCTTTATAAGACAAACCTCATAATATATTAATATCCCTTGATTAATGTAAACATTTACAAGAGCGTCTTATGGCGCTTTTTCTTTTTTCGTACATAAAAACGCCACCCGTTAAGGTGACGTAATAGTTTATCGCTTTATCTTGCGCGGTTTATTCAGCTTCCAGGAAAATTGTCGCTGCAGTATGAGGAAATAAGAACGGATGCAAATTCTTGTTATTCCTGCCTTCACAGCGTTGCTATTTAATCTTTTCGGGAATGCTCGCAGTTGACGAAATGACTGACTGCCTTTTATTATGTACATTTTGTTTAATTAATCACTTTTTATCGGTAGATTCCATTCGGATGAAAGTAATACATCCAATTTTTCACTTTCTTAAACTGCTTATCATCCATAACAAATGATTTTACTTCCGTTCCGAAAAGATGCTTATGATAAGCTTTAAAATTTTCGCATCCTCTTAAAAGCTCAATTGCGGCTTCTTGACCCATTCTTGATGTCGTTCCAACCACAATAAAAGGAATTTCTTCTTCATAATGCAGGAGCACCTTACCTCCAAAATAAATATCATACAATTCAGGTAATTCCTCTTTCATCGCCACTTCCATTAACACAAGCCGACTCATTTGTATCACTCCTTTTCCCTTTTATTATGAGGCTTTTAAAAAACATAGCGATGGAACAATTATGAATTTAATTTGAACTTTCTACGGCTGCTGTTGTAATATTCTTGGGACTTGGAGGTGATTCCAACAACCTCCTAATTTCTGTAATCTAATTCCATAGTATTATAGTATAGAGGTGAAAAATATGTTTATAAGTCCAATGCTCCTCCATAAATCGGATCAACCGTTCAACGATGACGATTATTTTTCAGAACCGAAAATGGATGGGTTTCGGCTCATCTATTCCTATATAAAAGATAAAAAGCTTTATACACGCCATAAAACGGATGTTACCAACCGTTTTCCTGAACTAATAAACTTAAATATTCCAAAAGGAACTGTTCTTGACGGGGAAGTGGTCCTCACAGATACATCAGGTAAACCTGATTTCGAAGCTGTAATGAGTCGGTTTTCGGTGTTCAATTCTGAAAAGGTGAAACTGTTGACAAGGCAGAATCCAGTATCTTTCGTGGCATTCGACGTATTGTATTATAAGGGTGAGAAGGTAACCCAGCTGCCTTTATATAAGCGAAAAGAAATCCTTAATGCGATCATACCAGTTAATACCCCCCTTTTAACAAAAGTAATGAGCATAGATGGCAACGGTATTACCCTCTTTAATCTCATCAAAGAACAAAATCTTGAGGGAATTGTACTGAAGAAAAAGGACAGCACTTATGAAATTGGGAAGCGGTCATACTCCTGGCTCAAAGTGATTAATTACCATTATGCGAATGTAATAGTGAACGGGTACCGTAAAGATGAATTTGGCTGGCTCTTATCCTATGATTAGTGGTTGGCTGATGTGTGCCCCCACAGTGGACTTTCACCACCTAGATAGTTGCCATGCCTGGCACACTAAGGAAAAGCTGCCATTATGGCAACTTGATCGAAACTTTGACCTGTGATGGTCCATTTATTGTACATAGATTTTACTTTTATTGGTAGAGCTGCTCCTGCCTTTTCTTCGCCCTAATCAGAGTGCTTTTGCTTATCCCGGTTATATCCTCCACTTGCTTGTAAGAGTTAGTTTCCAGCAGCTTCAAAGCGTGTTCAATTTGTGCCTTTTTAAATTTTTTCGGTCGTCCTTCTCTAAAATCCTCACGCTGCCTTGACGTGATTCAATTAGAATTCCAGATAAATGTACCTTGGTTATTAAACTTTTCAAAACCACATCAAATAGAATTTTGAAGAACTCCCGTTTACATATTATTTAAGTGTTTAGGAAAAATAAGGATGAAAAAGCAACTTTAGAGGTAGCCTCTTTTATTTCGCATAGGGGGTCAACCTATGCAGCTTATTTAAATTTTGCCTACCTTAAAATTAAGCAGGGTTCTTAAAAATCCTACCTAATTGTTCATTAATAAATCGTAAAAACTTTCGCTTTCCGCGGACGAACCATCGACTTCCTCATTCGTTCCGCACTTTGGTGTATCGATAGACTTGTAATTACAAAAATATCCATAAAAACTCGTTTGATGGCAATATTAATTAAGACACAAAATTTGAGGAGCATTCTAATGAGGAATTTGGTTAAAGAAATACAAAATATGTTTTCTGACCATGATGATTTTTTCATGGAGAAGGAACTAAAAGATAGAACGCCAATCTACCTTATGGGATTTAACACGCTAATTGATTTAACCAAATCGAAATTATATGTTCGACAAATGGCATCATCTTCAACTTCGGTAAAGGAGCTTTTTATAAACCTCAGTGACCAGCTTGACGTTGATACTGAGCAAATAATAAATGCTTTATTAAAAGGGAAATTGGTGATCGTAACAGAGAAAGACCAACTTAATGCGATAGTGGACCCTGTCTACCGAAATCTAACAAGAAGCATTGCTGAACCACAAAGTGAAAGTCCCACTCAAGCGTCCGTGGATGCCTTTGTCGAGGATATTAATACTAACATAGGGCTGATCCGGAAAAGGATGAACACTGAACGTCTGTGTCATTGTTCCTATGAAGTCGGAGAACTGGAAAGTCGAAAACTGTCAATGCTTTATATCAAAGGAATGGCTCCGGATGATCTAATTGGGGAGATTAAGAGGCAGATAAAACAAATTGACACGGATATTGAAACGGTTGAAGATCTCAATAAACATTTTGGTGAGCGTAGGCTCAGTCTTGTCAGTCATGTTTTTCAAACAGAAATACCGAATGAGGCCACCCACTTATTAAAAAAGAACAGAATTGTGCTTTTTTTAGATAATTACCCTTTTGCACTTGTTTTTCCTCAAACCTTATGGGATATGTTTAGTATTGCAAGTGATCGCAATTGCCCATCAATATTGGTGCATGCGATACGAACCCTAAGGGGGGTTGGGGCTATCGTCAATGTCCTACTTCCCGCTTTATATGTTTCAGTCATATCTGTCAATCCTGAGGCATTAAAAATAGACTTCGCTTTATTTGTCTCAGAAAGCAGGCAAGGCATACCATTTCCAGCTTTAATGGAAACTATTATAATGGTGGTTATAGTTGATTTGACACTTGAAGCGATTGTGAGGCTTCCCAAAAGCGTAGGTCCTACCATTACAATGGTTGGAGGAATCATACTGGGCCAGGCGATGGTGGAGGCGAAATTAGTGAGTCAGTTATTGGTTATTGTGATTACTGCCATGGTCATTTCGGGTTCGGTGGTTTCAGGTATACAAAATGCCTTGTACATCCGTCTGTTGAGATATCCAATTTTAATTTTAGCCTCTATTTATGGCATTTTAGGTATGTTTACCGGTTTTCTTTTTACCATCGTATATTTGGCAAGTTTAACATCAAACGGTATCCCGTATACAACGTTTCGTATTAGAAAAGAGGACGTTAAATGAGTCTAAAATTACAGATAGGATTTATTTTTATCATCATGTATTTAAGTTTAAACCATTTGTTTTATCCTGATCTCATATTTCAGTTAACGAATTCTGGTCACTGGGAAGTGGTTCTTTGCCAAGGTTTGCTTCAATTGTTTTTAATTTGGATCTACATTAAAGGATTGAGTTATTTTCCCCAACAGGATGTAATTGATATTTATTTGAAAATGGGAAAACCAGTTGCATTTATTCTTCTTATCCCATTTGTAATTTTCTTAACAGCGATAGTTGCACTTAATAATCGTTTACATACTGAGGTTATTATTTCGATTTTTTTATCGCGTACACCCTCCTGGCCGGTATTGGTGCTTCTCATTTTTGTCACAACATATATCGCCTTATCAGGTTTAGGTACAATTCTACGTTCTTCATTTTTCATTTTCTTCTTGATTATTCCCATGATAGTGTTGGTCTATTTTACATCCTTTATAAATACTGATTGGTATAACGCTTCGCCGGTTTGGCACCCATCTTTGGATTTTTTAATTAATAAAAAATTCTTCTATCTTATGGGTTTTTCGGCTTTCTTACCTTTAGGATTCATGGCGTATAAAACTAAATTAACATTTGGTTCTATTTTTTTAGCATGGGTTTGTGTAATGTTCTTTTTTCTTTCTTCCGTATATATCCCACTTTTAATATTCGGACAAGAGTCAGCCATTACTTTGACATTTTCCATGGTAAGAGCAATTTATACAGTTGACCTTAATTGGTTTTTTTTAAATAAGCAATCAATGTTCTTGGGCTTATCACAGATTGGATTTACGATCATACTGAATGCCGTTTTACTTTGGATTATTGGAAGAATTATGCACAAGATGTTGAGATGGAAAAAGGCAAAAGCCTCTTATTGGATCATTGCTTTTTCTGTTGTCGCATTTATTTGTGCATTATTGGTTCCAAGTCTATCCTGGTTAGAAAAATCCTTTTTATGGAGTGGAGGTGCCAATGTGTATTTTATGATAATTATTCCATTTTCCACTTATATCTATAGCTTTGTAATGAAAAGGGGCACGGCGTGTGATGAAAAAGGTTAATATAACTTTGATTGCGTTAATGTTTTTGGTAACCTTTCTCAGCGGATGTTGGAATAATAAGGATATAGATAAAAGGGTTCTCCCCGTGGTCATGGGTATTACTAAAGATGACAATGATGAATATAAGGTAACAGTGCAAATTCCCATACCCAAAAAAAATGGCAATATTTCGAGAATAGTAACAAGTATAGATGAAAGCTTTTCTAGTGCCCTTGGACAAATAAGGACAAACTCTGAAAATGTGGTGGATTACTCACATATACAATTAGTTGTAATATCAAAGGATTTATCAGTTAACCAAGAAGAATTAATGCAACTTATAACTTTTTTGATGACATCAAATGAAATCCCTAAAAACGCACAGTTGGCCTTTACGGATGATCCTATTGAGAAACTGTTGTCAAGTATTAACGATAAATTAGGCGCTGATTCCTCTTCTTTGTATGATTTTTTTAACAAAGGGGCTGGCTGGGCACCCGAGATTTTAAGTACTCGTATTTGGGAAGTGTATCGTAGTTTGTATTCATATACTGAAGATATATCCATTCCTGTTGTTGATTCTGGAAAAGATACAGTATTAAGTATTAAAGGCGCTGCCGCTTTAAAAATGGGGGAAATAACTCAAAGAATCGATCCAAATGTAACCCATTTAATTAATTTGTTCCAAACCAATAATGCAAAAGGAAAGATAGAGGATGTGGGTATTGCAAGTGTTATGGTAAAAAGAAGCGCCATTAAAAATAAAACGTTTATGGAAAATAATAAACCACTAGTGTCTACTGACGTAAAGCTAAAAATAGACGTTTTGGAACAAGAAGCAGGTATCACGAATTACCAGATCAAAAAAGAGCTGGAAAAGCTTTTTGAAGAGCGGTTTAACAACATGTTTGACAAAGCCCAAGAAAACAATACAGACATTTTTGGATTTGGTCAATATTTCCGAAATCAAATTCCATATGATGATTTAAAAAATTGGAGAGAAAAATATTATCCTAATTTAAAAGTGAATTTTCATGTCCATGCCAGTATGGAGTGAGCACTTTAATTCCAGGTGTAGGATTAATAGGTTACTTTGAGTAACCAAGCTTGATCGGTTAGCCAGGAATGTACGTGAAGGAATTGACGTTGTAGAGGAATTATTCAATAAGGGTATACGTGTCCACGTATTGAATGTCGGGTTACTCGAAAACACAACTATGGGGCGATTCTTCTTTCAAACCATGTTGGAAATGGAAAGAAACATGATTGTAGAACGAACTCAGGAAGGAAAAGCATTACATTTGGTAAATCTTCATCTGGGGTCATATCGAGTTCATCAGTAAAAGCTATTTGGATACCATTAATTGTTTCAAAGATTAGGCATTGAACCTTCATCAGTGTTAATCCAAAAATCGAAACAAAATCAAATTGTGTAGGGAGCATTGACAGTTTCATTCATATCAGTACAATGCTTCACAATCTGCAATTATAGAGTATAATTCCTGTTCAACTTACTATTCATTTTGAAAATTTTCAAGAGCATCCTAATTTCAATATTATTACCCATAAAGAATGAGCAGGACTCTGCTCATTCTTTATTCTCTTTTGACGGAAAGGTATGAGGACTATTGGTAATATTATCTAGATT
This sequence comes from Neobacillus sp. NRS-1170, assembly GCF_050468025.1. NCBI lineage: Bacteria > Bacillati > Bacillota > Bacilli > Caryophanales > Bacillaceae > Neobacillus > Neobacillus sp. NRS-1170. The sequence goes on from NZ_JBITPF010000039.1 coordinate 163,326, forward strand.
CCCCTCGGTATAAGGTATCCTTCCATTCGTTAGGATGAAACGGGATAAGAGGAGCTAAATAAGGTACGCCCAAGGATTTTAAACTGGCAGCATAAATAATATTAGCTGGTTTAGTGGAACAAGAAAGCGACAGCTCATTTGTTGAACCATCGCACCCGTTAGCTGAATAAGACTTGTTGGGTTATATTTCACCTTTCCTCACTTTCAACGACATTTCAGCATTAAAACTTAAAATTCCAAGTTCTGAAGAATTTGAAATTTCCTCTAATATTTGTTCTGCCTCCTTAGTTTTATAATCAATATCCAATGCCGTTCCGCACGCCCATATTTTTACGTTGGGTTCTCCGCTTATCATTAATACATCTAGCATAGTTTTTGCCAAATTAATGTCTTGTTTCATAACTTCAATTATTTTAAATAGTTTATCACTTGCTTTATTCCCTTTTTTATAATTTCCTTCTAAGGTTGCATTCCCCTGGATTATTGCATTTTTTACAAACTCATCTATAAGCATTGAACTATTTTTTTTCAAACCCATCCCCCCCATTTTGAAAAAAGTCATTTAACATCATTATATCCTACCGCAGTTCTTCAACTAGTTGAGTAGAAGAGAACC
>NZ_JBITPF010000040.1:0-57175 GCF_050468025.1 Neobacillus sp. NRS-1170
ATTTATCGGGGGATTGACCACAGGCACTAGCAAATAATACAAGAACGAATGTTCTGTTATTATTTTTTATTATCCCATGGACTTTCAAAGAAAGTATAGTGAGAGCACTTGCATAATCCCTAAAAAAATCGGCCCATTAAAATAGGGTCAAACCCCTGGTGGAGTTAGCTACTGTAAATTCGTGACTTGTGTTAGTATTGATCCTACCATTCATTTCAACTTGCCTCGGTTAAGTATCCTCCACTCAATAATAATGAAATTAAGCATGAGTCCTACCCAGATATTAACGTTTAACGCTTCTTCCACCATCTTCTCTCTTCCTTCCGGAAGTGAAAACCCGTTTAGTAGGTAGTAAGACAATAGTAAAACTGGCACTAATAAGCGTGCACTTACTGCAACTAAGGTAACACCGAAACTCCGTACCATCCAACGTCGATGCTCATTTATTTCTTTTCTGACTGCGGCACGGAAACCTTTCCAGCACGTATAAAGCCAGAGCATAGATAAAACAAGGAGAGCAACTGCTTTTGTGAAATTTTCAGCATAGAAAATAAGCACAAATGCAAGCAATCCACTGATAAAAACACTGCCAGTGTAAATCCTGCCCAAATATCGATGAGCTTTCGGTTTGTGTAGGCGAATCCGTTTGATAAATTGTAAAAAGCCTGATAGGATGGCTAAACATGCAAATACGATATGGCCAACTAGAACAGGATATTGAATCGTTGGTGACTTTATCGTGATACGGCTGTTTTCAGGATTTAACGTAAAATAAGGGGCAACAAAAGGAATCATAACACCAAGAGATACAATCACCAAAAGCCACCACATTTTTTTAGAATTCATTTATCTACCTCTCCTCTAAAATAAAAACATTCTATTAAACCCCAATTTTCCTTTCTATAACGATACTTCTTAATTCTTAACAAGAAAAAATGTAATTCTTAAATTTTTATAAACTCCTCCACATCAATATTATGAAAATACAAAAAATTCGTTTACTTCGACTATCGAAATGTTAAGATAGACTTATAGTAAGCATATGGGGGGAATAGAAAGTGACGAAACGTCCGATTACGGCGGAAGATTTATGTAAATTTAAGTTTGTCGGAGATCCTCAGGTTTCACCTAACAAGGACAAAGCTGCGTATGTCTTGACTCATGTAGATAAAGAAAAAGATGGCTACTATTCTTATATCTACTTAACTGATTTAAAAGATGAAGGCAGACAGTTTACCTCTCATTATTCAAAGGAGAGCTTAGTAAAGGATACTTCTCCAAAGTGGTCACCAGATGGCAGCCTGCTTGCCTTCCGTTCAAACCGCACCGAAAAAAATCAGGTCTGGCTTTTACCTACGGATGGTGGTGAAGCGTTTCAAATAACAGACGTAAAGCAAGGGATTGGTGAATTTGTCTGGTCTCCAGATGGAAAGCAGCTTGCTCTTACCATTAACGGGGAATTAAGGCATACCTCTGACCAGGATGAAGATAAGAAGGAAGAAAAAAGTGATGTGAATGTGATTACAAGACTTCGTTATAAAGGAGACGGAGTCGGTATTTATAACGATGACCGCAAGCATGTTTACCTATTTGACATGGAGACAAAGTCTTATACGAAAATTACTGAGGGAGAGCATGATTTTTCACAGCCCCGTTTCTCTCCAGATGGAAAAAGCTTATTCTATGTTGGCACAAAGGCCGAAGATACAGAGTGGGGTTACCTCCCAGCTATTTGGAAATACGATTTGGCTCTTAAAAAAGAGACCCTTTTCTATCAAGGAAGTGGATATATAAGCTCCCCTTCGGTATCACCAGACGGTAAATGGCTGGCGATTGCCGGTCATACACGTGGGGAACGAAGTCAAGGAAATACAAACGCCCTCCTCTTTTCCTTGGAAACAGGTAAATTAACAAATTTAATGGAGGGCTTTGACTACACAATCGGAAACCTGATAGGTGTTGATGCGAAGTATGACACAGCGGAGTTTCGATTAATATGGGACTCCACTAGCTCTAACATTTACTTTACTGCTACAGTTGGGGGCGATTGTCAGTTATTTAAGGTAACTCTGAATGGGGAGGTTTCCGCTGCTCTATCCCCTTCATTAGCAACCGTTACTTCTTATGATATCGTCAGTGATGATCAAGCAGTCCTTGTTCTAGCCACTCCTCATTCAACTGGAGATATAGTCATTCAGGATTTAAAAGATGTGACTAACGTTCATAAGTTAACGGATTGGAACCATGAGCTTTATAACCAGGTTCATTTAAGTACTCCGGAAAATTTCCATTACAAGAGCACGGATGGTTGGGATATTGAAGGCTGGATCTTAAAGCCCTTTGGGTTTGAGGAAGGGAAAACATATCCGATAATCGTTGAGATTCACGGCGGGCCGGCAACGGCATATGGAAATGGTCTTCACCACGAGATGCAGGTAATGGCTTCAAAAGGCTATGTAGTCCTTTATACGAATCCTAGAGGAAGCCATGGTTACGGTCATGACTTTGTCAATGCCGTTATCGGTGATTACGGCGGAATGGATTATGAAGATATTATGGCTGGTGTCGATTATGCATTAGAAAACTTTAATTATATCGATCACAGCCAGTTATTCGTTACGGGAGGCAGCTACGGCGGGTATATGACCAACGTTATCGTCACTCGTACAGACCGTTTCAAAGCAGCCGTTACGCAGCGCAGTATTTGTAATTGGCATAGCTTCTACGGAACGAGTGATATTGGATTTTTCTTCACGGAATGGCAGCACGGACATGCTGATCTATGGGATGATGCCGAGAAGTTATTAAAGCTTTCCCCTCTTCACCATGCTCGTAATGTTAAAACACCGATATTAATCCTGCACAGTGAACAGGATTTACGTTGTCCGATGGAACAAGCAGAGCAATGGTATATTGCCCTTAAGCGGTTGGGAGTGGAAACAAAGCTCGTACGCTTCCCGGATGAAAACCATGACCTTTCACGCTCTGGCAAACCAATGCACCGTTTAGAGCGTCTAAAGCATTTAATTGGCTGGTTTGATGATCGTCTGAAATAAGAAACCACGAAACCACTGGGACAGTTCATTGCCCAAGGAAGAGCTTATTTAGTAATTACGGTAAATAAAAAGACGTTTCATCGCCCCAGGGAATGCTTATTTTGTGATTACGGTAAATGAAAAGGCGTTTCATCGCCCCAGGGAATGCTTATTTTGTGATTACGGTAAATGAAAAGATGTTTCATTGCCCTAGGGAATACTTACTTTGTGATTACGGTAAATGAAAAGATGTTTCATTGCCCTAGGGAGAATATCAAATAATAATTGTAACGCTAACGAATGTCAGTATAACAAATAAATATTCAGTACTCTTCTGTCCTTTTGTGAAAAATGTGCCCCCTCCCTAACTTCGGGCGTGACAGGCACCGGAAGTTAGGGAGGGGGCATTAACAGTTATCCTCTTTCATCATTCACTTCCTGTTATTAACAGGTCATCCTTTACTTTTATTAATAACGTTTCATGAGTGACATTTTGCTTTTCAGTTACTTCCAATGACACAATATGACCACTTACACCAGCCCTGACTTCTACTTTTTTGTGATCTTCTGTATCAATTAAGATTAACTTTTCCCATTCATACACATATGAATCCTTGCCAACAAATAGGGTTTCGATTTTCCCGCAACACGGACTATAGATAGCTTCTATAACTTCTTTCAATTTTTAAAACCTCTCTTTCAAAAAAGTAATGGAAGGGTCTTAAATTTCTGTTTCCGCATTTTATCTTTATACCTTACTGTTACTTGGAAAAGAGCCCCTTTAGAGCAAAAGCCACATTTTGCGGTCTTTCTGCCAACCGGCGCATAAAATATCCAAACCAATCATTTCCAAAGGGTATGTAAACACGCATTTTGTATCCCTCTTGAACTAGACTAAGCTGCATGTCTGTTCTAAATCCATATAACATCTGAAATTCAAATTGATCTCGCGGTATATTGTTTTTTTGCGTGAATTCTTTCACTTTGGCAATTATATGGTGATCATGGGAAGCAATCGCCGTATAGCTTCCGCTCAGCAGATGCTCTTCAATGATTTTTAGATAATTTTCATCTACCTTCTCTTTCTCTTGATAGGCGACTTCAGGAGATTCTTTGTATGCTCCTTTTACTAACCGAAGAGGAATTCCCTTTAACTCTTTTACGTCCTGGTTGGCCCGAAATAAATAGGCCTGGATAACGGTTCCAACATTATCGTACGTTTGGCGTAATTCACTCAGGATATCTAGTGTAATTTGACAATGCGCGTGATCTTCCATATCGATTCGGACAAAATTGTTGTGTTTCTTTGCAGCCGCAAGAATTCTGCGCATGTTATTTAAGCAAAAGTCCCTGTCTATGTCCAGCCCCAGCTGGGTCATTTTAACAGACAAATTACTATTCACTCCGGCTCTTGCCATGGCTTCCAACGTCTTTAGATTATATTCTGTTGCCTCAATTGCTTCATCTCTGCTTGAAACGAATTCCCCTAAATGGTCCAGTGTGCAGACCAAACCTTTTTTATTTAATTCTTCCACCTTTTTAATGGCACTTTCAATCGTATCCCCTGCCACAACTTGGGAAGCTCCAAACCGAAGTCCCCATTTTTTTGCCGCTTTATTTAATCCCTTACTTTGGGAGGCGTAAAGGAAAACATTTTTTGAAACCTCTGCAAACATAGATGATCCTCCTAAGTTATTGAATCTTGATATTACAAAACTTTTATAATAGGCAGCTTAAAAAAGCTGCCTACCTAATCCTAATGTGATTCACTGGTTGTTTTCGCTTGCATGTGCAGGATAAGGTAATCAGGTCCGCCGGCTTTGGAGTCCGTGCCTGACATATTAAATCCTCCAAATGGCTGGTATCCGACAATCGCCCCCGTACAGCCTCGATTGAAATAAAGATTTCCAACATGGAATTCTTGTTTTGCCCGCTCAATATGGTCACGATTGTTGGTAATTAAAGCACCGGTTAGACCGTAATCTGTATTGTTTGCAATTTCCATCATGTGATCGAAATCCTGAGCCTTACAAAAAGCGAGTACCGGTCCAAAGATTTCTTCCTGCATGAGACGTGCATTTTCATCGACATCAGCAAAGATTGTCGGTTGAATAAAGTATCCTTTGGAATCGTCGCCTTCCCCACCCGTCATCAATTTGCCTTCTTCTTTGCCAATTTCGATATATTTCATGATTTTATTGTAAGAAGCCTGGCTGATCACTGGTCCCATATAAGTATTTGCATCTTCCGGGCTTCCAACGGTTAATGTTTTGGTTAAGGCAACTGCTTTTTCAAGCACTTCATCATAAACATCCTGATGGACCACCGCACGGGAACCTGCTGAGCACTTCTGTCCAGAAAATCCAAAGGCGGAGTAAACAATCGAAGAAGCTGCTAAATCCAAATCGGCATCTTTATCAACGACTACTGTATCTTTTCCTCCCATTTCGGCAATCACACGCTTTAACCAAATTTGGCCCGGATGTACTTTCGCTGCCCGCTCATAAATACGGCAGCCGACTTCACGAGAACCTGTAAAAGAGATGAATCGTGTTTTTGGGTGATCAACAAGGTAATCACCTATTTCCGAACCTTCTCCCGGGACAAAGTTGATTACCCCATGAGGAAGTCCTGCTTCTTCCAAGATTTCTACGAATTTTGCTGCCACTACCGGTGTATTGTCTGATGGTTTAAGCAGGACGGTGTTTCCCGATACAATCGCTGCCGTCACCGTACCTGCCATAATTGCTAGTGGGAAGTTAAACGGCGAAATGATAATACCTACTCCAAGTGGTATGTATTGAAACTTGTTACTTTCTCCCTCGCGGCTGTTTACTGGTACTCCATCTTTTAATTGCATCATCTGGCGGGCATAGAATTCAAGAAAGTCAATCGCTTCTGCTGTATCCCCATCTGCCTCTTTCCAAGGCTTTCCGGCTTCTTTCACAAGATAGCTAGAGAATTCATGTTTGCGGAGACGAAGGATAGCTGCTGCCCGGAATAAAATATTGGCCCTTTCCTCCGGGTCATGATTTTTCCACGTTTCAAATGTAGAAAGCGCGGCTTGCATCGCTTTTTCTGCCAACTCTTTATTCGCTTTAGAAACAATGCCGATTACTTCTTCCTTATTACTAGGATTAATGGAGATCGTCTGTTTATCTGTTTTAATTCGTTCGCCTCCGATAATAAGCGGATGCTCTTTACCTAATTGAGATTGGACTAACCATAAGGCTTTTTCAAACGCCTGTTTGTTTTCATTAATTGTAAAATCAGTAAATGGTTCATGTTTGTATGGCTTAATCGCATTCTTATATTCTGTAATCATATGATTCTCTCCCTTATATTTTTATTGGAAAATTTTTAATATTAAATATAACTGTATTATAAATGACATTTAACACTTTTGTACATTGTTTTTTAAAAAAATGTTTAATATTTTACTATTATAACAATATTGTTTAATTTAACAAGATAATTGAACACTTATGTTCAATATTTTATCTCGATTACACAATTTATTGTAATTAAAACTAAGAATCATACCCGGTACGCATAAAAAAGCCTCGAATTCATTTAAATTCGAGGCTTTCATACTATTTACTAGATAGCTTGTTTCTTTTTATCTTGTAATACATTAGTCTGCTGTTTATTCTTGGTAAGAAAAAATGAACCGACAACAAGCACAGCAATAAGTGCCGTTAAATAAAATTGTGAACGCAATGAGTCAATAAATGCCATAAATATAAAAATAGTCGTGATCGCAAGTATCGTCGCATATGTCAAATAAGGAAATAACCACATTTTTAATTTCAATGCCTGAGGGTTTTCTTTTTCATATTTTCTTCTCAGACGAAGTTGGGAGAAGGCAATTACTAAATAAACAAGAAGTGCCACACCCCCAGAAGCGTTCACTAAAAAGAGAAATATTTTATCTGGAGATAGGTAATTAAAAAACACGCTAATATAGGATATAGCGGTACATCCCAGGATCGCATAAACCGGGACACCCTTCTTATTCACCTTTAAAAACACACGAGGGGCATCACCACTGTTTGCCATGGCAAACAACATACGCGAGCTCGTGTACAGACCCGAATTCAAGCAAGAAAGTACGGCTGTCAACACAATAAAGTTCATGATTTGAGCAGCACCAGGTATGTTTACTAGCTCCAGTACGGAAACAAACGGATTTTTTAATAGGGTATGAGAATCCCATGGAAGTACCGTTACTAGTACAAAAATGGAACCCAGATAAAAAATTAAGATTCGATAAATAACACTGTTTGTTGCAACTCTAATGGCTTTTTCAGGATGTTGTGTTTCTCCTGCTGCAGTCGCTACAATTTCACTTCCCATAAAAGAAAACATGACAATAGCAATCCCCAAAAATATGGAACTTATTCCGTTGGGCATAAATCCTCCCCTATGTATAAGGTTAGAGGTTCCAGGTGATTCTACACCCGGTATAAACCCGAATATAATCGCCCCTCCGAGAATCAAAAACAGGACGATACTTACTACTTTAATAAGCGAAAACCAGTACTCGAACTCGCCAAATGATTTAACAGAATATAAGTTTGTTAGAGTTAATAAAAACGTAAGGGCAAGGCTGACCGTCCAAGATGACCAAGATGGAAACCAGTATTGAATGATGTTTGCACCCGCAATGGCTTCAACAGCTATGACAATGACCCAAAAAAACCAGTATAACCAGCCGATGGTGTAGCCAGCCCATGGTCCCAATGCATCTCGGGCATACGTGGAAAAAGAACCAATGGAAGGATTCACGATGGACATTTCACCCAGCATCCGCATGACCAATATCACAAGCAGCCCTGCGAATACATACGAAAAAATTGAAGCCGGTCCAGCTGAATTGATGAGTGAGCCACTTCCAACAAATAAGCCGGCACCTATAATTCCTCCCAGAGAAATCATGGTAATATGGCGAATTTTCAAATCCTTCTTTAACTCCGTTTGCTGATGATTCATCTCCTACACATCCTTTATAAAATACTTGTTATATTTCATTAAAATAAAAGTATTAGCTTTGGAAGCGTTTTCTAAATTTTGTAAATGCACATGTTACAATTTCTTTGGCTTCCCCTCTTTCTATTCGAATTTTTTTAAAATTTTATTTATTCGTATTTTACACACCTATGTTCACATTTGTCAATTTTATTTTCAACATTAAACAATAGTGTTTAATGTTATTAAACTATTTGACAATTTAGTATTTTCAAAAATAAACTGTTAACTTTGTTTACAAATTAAAATTTAATTAGATTGGACTATTTTGAAGTACAACTTATTTACTGACTCATCCATTTAGACAAATCTGTTTAAATATGTTCACTTCATTGTTCTAATTCTAGATAATATTATACAAATATGATACATTGATTAAAATCACTGCATTATAAAGAGGGAATTTTATATGTTAAAAAGTGGACAAATCAATTTAGATGACTCCTTTATATTGACCGGGCCTCAAACAGCTTTAGCTGAACTAAAAAACATGCTCCTGCAATTTCATTTTGTCATCGTTATTGCCGAGAAAGTACATTATACAATTACGAATAGTGAATTAAACTTAATCACATCTTGCCCCGAGACTATATCTGCAGCTATTTTCCTTAAAGAAAGACAATGGATTCCTTCAACTGTCTTAACAATGTCAAAAGTTCTTGAATCCAGAGCAAATTGGAGACGTCCTGTTCTAATAGAGGATGATGAAAGGAAAGCTATTATCGGCATTTTAACCGCTGAAGAATGGATTCAGACCCTTCAAGTTGAAAACAAAAAAGTAACAGCATATTTTCACACACTGGCAGAAACCGTTAATGATGCAGTTACAGCGGTAGATCAAGAAGGTAAAGTAATTTGTTGGAATACTACTGCCGAAAAAACATACGGAATCAATCGTGAAAATATTATTGGCCGGAAAATCGGGGATTATTTTGAGGCGGAAGATGTCGTGTTACATCGGATCTTAAACGAAGGATTCCCTGTTCGACAAGCTTATCATCGTCCTGACAGTAATACGCATGTTTTAATAAACGCTTCGCCAATCATCCAAGATAATTCGATAATTGGAGGGGTTGCAACGGAACATGATATTACTCGAATTGTTCGGCTCAATGAAGAATTGTATGGTTCGATGCCCCAGCTTGTCCATCCTGAAAAACCATTCTCTTCCATCATTGGGGTTAGTCCTGAGATAAAAGAAGCGTTACAAATTGCACAGAAAACAACTTCTGCTGAAATCCCTGTCCTATTGGTAGGTGAACCCGGTTCTGGGAGAGAGATGCTGGCACAGGCTATCCATTATGGCAGTTTAAAAAAGAATGCACCTTTTTTATCTGTTCATTGCATATCTGTTCCTTCTGGGCTTTTAGAAGTGGAATTGTTTGGATATCAAAGAAAAGCTTTTACGAATGAAGAACGAGTAGGACAAGCCGGCAAACTTGAACAAGCAAGTGGAGGAACCTTGTTCATTACCGACATTGATCGAATGCCGTTTGACATTCAAGTAAAACTTTCTGATTATTTGGAGCATCAATCATTCCTTCGTATTGGGGCAACTGAATCTGTTCAAACCCAAACACGTATTATTGCCTCAGCTTCACCTAGAATAGATGAATTGGTACAGGAAGGTCATTTTCATAAAGATCTGTATTACCAATTATCGGTAATAAAAATTGATGTTCCTCCATTACGTGAACGAATGGAAGATATTGTAGAGTTGGTTCAAAAATTCATTCGTGAATTTACCATAAAGTACAAAAAAACAATGCCGAATATTGCCCCCGCGGTTATGACAGCTTTACTTAACTACGATTGGCCCGGAAATGTGCGAGAACTTCGAAATGTTGTAGAACGTTTTATCCTGCTCAACGATGGAATGATTACAACTGAACATCTTCCAAGAGGGATCGTTAACTTCTCCCAGTCTATACACACAAATGATATACCAAGCCCAGACGAGCCATTAGTTAAGAACAAGGACATAACTATTAAAGATGAACCCTTAATGATTGAAGAAGCATTACGCAAAACGTATGGAAACAAAAGTGCAGCAGCAAAGTTACTAGGTATATCAAGAGGAACTCTATACAATAAAATTAAAGAATTCGGACTAGATTCAAATAGTTAGTACCAAGAATAACTATTTTGGTTCTTGTAATAAGAAGTACAGGAACAGCTATAAGAGCTGACAGGTACACGAGTAATATCGTGTTTCTGTCAGCCTCATTATTCTTATTAAAAAAGCTTCCTCTTCAAAGAACATGTCCAAGCTTATCTGGATTGGCAACAAGATAGATGGCAACAATTTTATTCTCGACTAAATGAAAGGAAATTACATTAAGTGGCTGACTGTTCACATAGGAAACGATTCCTGGTACTCCATTGACTTCCCTGATTTTGAAAGAAAAACCCTCAGGCACTTTTTTCAAAATCCCTTCTAGGAACGTACAAACTCGATTCGAACCATAAATAGGCCTAAGAGCAGCTTTTACTTTTCCACCACCATCGGATATCAAAGTGGCCTCAGATACCAATAAATTTTTAATGCCTTCTGTATCTCCGGAGGTTAATAAGTTCACAAATCTTTCTATTACATTTTTGGTTTGATTTTGGACATCCTGTGTTTTTTCTTTTATAACCTCCAAGGTATTCTTGTCTAATCCCTGCTTTGCCCGATGAAAGATTTGACGGCAATTGATGCTGCTTTTTCCAACGATTTCAGCTATTTCCTCATAATCAAACTGAAGAACCTCTCTTAATAGAAAGACAGTCCTTTCCACCCACGACATTTGTTGAAGTAATAATAAATAGGCGGTTGTAATGGATTCTTTTTGAAGATAAATTTCCAATGGGTCTGTGGCCGTATCGCCGATGACAAGAGGCTCAGGCAGCCATGGCCCGGTATATACCTCTCGCTGGTTAGCTGCTGATCTTAATCGATCAATACAGCGGTTGGTCACAGATTTGCATAAATAGGCCTTTATGTTTTGGATATCCTTAGGAATCCCTTTATTTATGGTCAGAAATACCTCTTGAATGATATCCTCTGCATCCATCAAGCTCCCAAGCATGCGGTAGGCAAGCGAGAACAGCAATGGTTTGTATTCGGAATATAACTGCTCAATATTTTCCATCGTACATGCCTTCTTCCTATAAAAACATCATTTTTCAGGCAATCAAGATATAGGCAAGGGCCTGTTTTTTTGCTCTTCCAGATCTTTTATAACCGTCAAAGATGCTCTTCGTGCACTTTCCATTACTGCATCTGCTAAAAATTCACCATGACTTGCCCAATCTCCTGCAATATATAGTCCGCTAATCTCCGGCACTACTGGGCCGGGAAACCGATCGGTCCTGGCCATGTGCAAATAGTCATTTGCCACCGTCATATTGGGTAAATATTGTTTGGCTACAACCTCTTTTTCCCAACCAGGATGCAGCATGCTCATGGTGGCTTCAAGGAATTTTTGATCCTCGATTGGATCACCTCCGGCTGCTCCATTATATTTCACTAAATGCATCACGAGTGACCCATTGTCACTTAATCGAGAATACTTGGATTGATTGGTGAAAAACACCGGTTGATCGATGCCGATAGATACATTCCGCCCTTCTACCGGAAGCTTTTTTAAACATAGATCCAAACAGGCGGCCATCGCTGGTCTTGATTGGTTTTTCCACGTAAGGATGGAGGTTTTTTCCGCACTTCGAATCAAGCGGTGTAATTCTCCAGGTGAAACAGTGCTGATGACATGCGCAGTAGAAATCTTTTCACCGTTTGAAAAAATAACTCCTGTTACTTGCTGATCATATTCAATTTCAACAACATTTTTGTTATTCATTATTTCAACACCAGATATTATGGCAAGCTCCCGCAATTGATCCACAATCGTTTGCCACCCGCCATTTATATATAAAACACCACTTTTGATGCTTCTTTGCAGCTGTTTAAGAACGGGACCGACTAATAGATAATCCGGATCTTGTGTATACGTGGCTGTTCTGCATAAGGCATAGAAGATATGGCGTACCATGGGGCTATGAATTTCTTTTTCAGCCCAATTTCTTAAAGTCATGATCTCCAGTGTATTTGTATCCATGTTTTTTAATTTAAGCATGAATTTACCGAACTCCATTTTTCCTGACAAAGAAAGCTCCGTCCAAAGCAAATGAGGAAGGGATACTACCTTGTTTTTCCAAATGGCTGTTCCTTTTGCCGGCGGACTTCCCCCATCTATCCTAATCCCTAATTCTAATAATATATTTTCGGCAGGGCCCGATTTATAAAGAGCATGTGCACCCAAGTTTAACAATGCTCCATTTTTATCAATTGTCATGGCCCGGCCTCCACACTGCCTTGCCTTTTCAACCAATACGACAGACTTATTTGCCCTTGCCAAATCAATTGCGGCTGTTAAACCCGCCAGCCCCCCGCCAATAATGGCTGCATCATACGTTTTCACATTATTTCCTCCATTTCAATATGGTTTTCATAAACAAGACGGGGGAGGATGTTTTTTTGTGACAACATAAACAAAATTAAAAAAGCTCGTAGAGTAATAAATTTTTTCTACGAGCTTCTTTTCAGTCTTATTGGTTTAATAATTTTATAAACTCTTTCATAAAACCCGGAAGATCCGGCCATGCGTGTCCGGAAACGAGATTGCCTTGAACATGGAGGTGATTTTCAATATAGGTTGCCCCAGCCGCTTCCACATCCGGCTTGCAGGCGATATAAGCGGTTAATTCACGGCCTTCCAAGTATTGGCGCACGGTTGTTAACACCTGACCTGCATGGCAAATCGCCGCTACAGGTTTATTTGTTTCAAAAAAGCGGGCGACAATTCTTGGAACATTTTCATTTAAGCGAATGTATTCCGGAGCTCTTCCCCCTGGAATAATCAGCCCGTCAAATTCGTCCGGATTTACTTCTTCAAAAGCTAACTGTGCTTCAATTAAGTATCCTTTACTTTCCGTATAAGTATCCCATCCAATGAAGTCATGTACTACCGTTTGCAGTTTCTTCTTTGATGGTGCGGCTATCTGCACATTGTAGCCTTCTTCAAGACAACGAAAATACGGGTAATAAACTTCCAATGCCTCTACAGCATCTCCTGCCAGGATTAATACTTTTTTTGACACCTTAACGACTCCCTTTCTTAAAATATTAGGCTAGTACCAATATTTATATATTCATAATACTTCCTTTAATTTCCTTAAATCCAAAAATAAATTATCGGACAAAAAGTGGCCTAAAAAACAGTGCCTCACGTCCCTAATAATGTCGATGAATTCGACAGAATGTGGGTGGTGCCAGGCACTTATACCTATGGAATTTTAATACGACCTCTCAGTTAAGTTGATTACAGCGGCATACCTGCAAATTCCATAAATCAACAAAACTCCTTCGCAAGTAAAAATGCGACTGCTCATATTGAACAACCGCACAAGTTTAAAAGAATCTTATATTTACTATTTTACTCATCTTAGCCAATTGGCATTGCTGTAATGTAACCATTGGATTAACCGAAGGTGATATTGGAAACATTAAGTTTTTCCGATTGTTATTATGAGCTGGATCTATTCTTCCCATTTGATGATAGATATAAGGGCCTGATGGATCATCATTAATAAACCTATTTTGTATTTTATCGAATCGTTTAAATAATATATGTCCAAATTCGTGTGCCAATGTGTTACGATTAGCAGCCATGTCAGTTAGTAAAATTTGTCCAAAGAATTCATACTGCGTGCTGCTTTTAAAATTTACAATCTCTGTCCCACTAACCCCTATTACGTTTTTACCTCTTCCTTCAGCCAAAAAGTCTCCTTTCAAATAAAAAACGTATATTCCTATTTTATGCTCATTAGCATTCCTAGCTGACTGAATTAAAGAATGAATACTACTATTTTTAAACACCTTATCAGCAGGAATTGTGCCAGCATTTACGATTCCTTTACTAAAATAAACACCTTTTAATAAAAATTTTATACAACCTTCCCATGCATGATTTGCTTTATAAATATCTTGTTTTACTCTACTAAAATTTGATTTGGGATCAGCACCATTGACAAAAATAGCATACACATCAACTGTATAGGTGGCCAATTCTGATAACTCCCTTTAATTGTTAAGATTCACTTTAATATAGTTTATTAAAATAATAGACAATATGTGCAGAGACCATTGGGTCGGTTCTAACGGCTTTTTTAAAACTTTGAGCCAATAGAACCGTCGCCCCCAATCGTTGATTCTATGCCGATATTCTTTGATTATTATCTTTTCTCTTTCTATAAGAATACAATGTAAATAATAGAATAAACCAAAGTGGCGTCAACAATAAGGCCGTGCGTGTAGCTTGAGCGAACAGCATAATAATAAGAATCATGGCAAACAAAGTTAGAACAGCGTAGTTCATAAATGGAGTAAACGGCGCTTTAAATGTTGATTTTTTCTGTAAGTCAGGCCGTGTTTTCTTATACCTTACATGGCAGATAAGAATGACACCCCACACCCATATAAAACAAATCGCACTAATGGTTGTCACGATCCCAAAGGCTTGTTCCGGAATTAATTTGCTCAAAAGAGCTCCCCCTGTTAAAACAAGAGTGGAAATCAATAGCGCGTTACTTGGTACATGATTTTTATTCAACTTCGCAAAGTTAGCTGGCCCCTGATTCTTTTTGCTTAAATTAAACAAAATCCGGCTTGTAGAAAACATCCCGCTGTTACATGCAGAAGCGGCGGATGTTAAGACGACAAAGTTAATAATGCCTGCAGCAATTGGAATCCCGACCAAGCTAAAGGTTTTGACAAAAGGACTTTCTGCTGCATTTAGTTCTGTCCAAGGATTAATGCATAAAAGAACGATCAATGCACCAACGTAGAAAAAGAGAATTCTTAAAGGAATTTTATTAATAGCAGATGGGATGTTTTTTTCCGGATTGGATGTTTCCGCTGCCGATACTCCCACTAATTCCACACCGACAAATGCGAATACAACCATTTGGAAGGAAAGCAAGAAGCCTGAAACCCCGTTAGGAAAAAGCCCGCCATGTCCCCATAGATTTTCTATTGAAACTGTTCCTGCATCGGTCTTGAATCCCATCACTAACAAAATGACCCCTATAGTGATTAAGGCGACAATGGTTATGACCTTTATTAACGCAAACCAAAACTCCAATTCTCCAAAAAGCTTCACGGTTAATAGATTGAGTCCTAATAATATAATTAAGCAAACGATGGCAGGTATCCACTGGGGGATATCAAACCAATAGCGAACATATACCCCAACTGCAATCACATCGGCCATCGCCGTCATAATCCAACAAAACCAATAGGTCCATCCGGTGACAAACGCTGCCCGTGGTCCGAGATAGTCTGCAGCAATGTCTGTAAAAGATTGATAACCCGCTTTAGACAGCAGCAGTTCACCCAGCGCTCTCATAACAAAAAAACAGGCGATTCCTACGATTAAATAGGCCAGTATGATGGATGGCCCCGCCAGCTGTATGGCTTTACCGGAACCCAAGAATAATCCGGTTCCAATGGTGCCGCCAATGGCGATTAGCTGCACGTGACGATTTTCTAAATTCCGCTTTAATTCTCTTTGTTCCATTTCAATCTCCCTCTCAAATTGATGAAAAATGTTTCATGTGAAACGATGAACAAAATAGTAAACTCAATAAAAAAAGAGATTGGATATCCTCCAATCTCTTAGGTCTAAGAATAATAAATAATATCTATTACACTAACGATCGTCAGCATAACAAATAAATATTCAGTACTCTTCTGTCCTTTTGCCTGAGATTGTGAACCCTTCGGCGCCGCGTATTCCTGCGGTCTCTCCAGAAGCTGCTCCTGCTATAGTGCGATCCATAGCAATCATAGCTTGCTAAATTATTAATTTTTTTGATTGAGTTTAACTATTGTTAAATAATTTTTAATTTTAATAGTATTCTTATAATATGTCAACAACTAAAGCAATTACCTAAGTTTAGGGAAGGATAATGAATCCCATCTGGCAGCCAGATGGGATTTCTTTTAAAACATACTCAACCGATATCTTTTTGACAAAAGTTCCAAAAGTTTAAGTCCAGCCACACTGTTCCCTTTTTCATCTAAAGCAGGACCGAAAATGCCGATTCCAAATTTACCAGGAACAGCCCCCATGATTCCTCCTGATACACCACTTTTAGCCGGAATCCCTATTTTGATGGCGAATTCGCCTGATGCATTATACATTCCGCACGTTACCATAAAGGTTTTGCAAATTCTTGCTACATCGTCGGGCATAATCCGTTTCCCATTAAGAGGGTCCACACCATCCATCGCAAAAATCATCCCGATCCTTGCTAAACCCAAACAATTCATTTCAACAGCACACTGTTTGGTGTATAAATCCAATAAGGGTTCTACATCCTCAGTGATGATGTTATGCTGCTTCAGAAAATAGCATAATGCCCGGTTTAAATCAGCGGATTCAAATTCGGAACGGGCTACATTTTCACAGTAACCAATGGAAGAGTCATCGGCCAATTCCCGGATAAAGCCTAATAACCGATTGAATCGATCCTCCACTGTATCCCCTTTTATCATATGGGTCACGACCAGTGCCCCAGCATTTATCATTGGGTTCAATGGCTTGGCCGGCATTGTTTCCAACTTGGCAATCGAATTAAACGGGTCTCCAGTTGGCTCCATCCCAACTCGTTCAAATACATAGCGATAGCCTCTTTCCATTAAGACAAGAGCTAAGCTGATAACCTTTGAGATACTTTGCAACGTAATCTTTTTATCAATATCACCCGCTGAGATACATCTTCCGTCAGGATAATTTATCGCAATCGATAAATCACCAGGATTTGCTTTACCCAGCTCGGGAATATAGTCTGCAACCTTTCCATCTTTTGTATATCTTTTTGCTTCTTCAACAAATCGCTGTAATTCGTCACTTTTTTGACACGGCATTATGCATCACCCATAGTAGTATGGGCGAATGATAAGGCGGTCATTCACTAATATTTTTGTGAGAGAAATTAATTTTTATAGCACATACTTGAGGAAGGGTATCAGACAACGTCGAGGCCCTCCGTAGTTTTGACTTTCATTTTTTTACACATTCATTTATTAATTTTTTTGCAGTACAATCAAACCGCTTCTAAATTTGCAACGTTATTTTTATTTGATATGAAATACATTTAATTTTGTTTTTAAATATTTAATCACAGCAACCCCTCCCCACTTAACACCTCCTTCAAAAGGATTTTTTTAACATTTTTTTGAGTAATATGTCCTATATTTTTGAATACACATTTTAAACAAGAAAGGAGATTATGAAAAAAAGAGAATGTCAGTTTATTAGGTTCATAAAAAAATAGCTGAACCTACATACATCAAAGGAGGGCATGCCAAGAGATGCGATTTAAGAAGACTGTTCATTCAAGAAAATTAGATGAGACGAAAAAAAAATCAAGAATGAAGCGTTTGTTTCTTGTGAGCTTATCCCTCATTACTTTACTTAGCGGCGGCATTCCTGCGGCGAATGCAGAAACGGTCCCAATGGATTTCCCTAGATTGGCCCAGCTTGGTCCAATCCACGAGGATAATGGATATCCGGTCTGGTACGAAGATTCACACGGCACACGGTTACAGCTTTGTTTAGATGCAAATGATCCATTGTGTGCAATCGTTTCAGGCGACATACCCGATCCATCAAAACCAGTTTCGTTAAAAGCCGGAAATTTCCCCGAAGAAGCCTTTTATCAATTAGCCAGCTCTACGATTAACCTTCCAAATGGAGGCAGTGCTAACGGGACCTTTGCTCTTGAAGCGGCTTTTGCAAATGGCCCGGCCATTGATGGAGAGCAAATCGTATTCGGCAGGGTCCGTTTTAAAGCGGACGGCTTGATTGCAAATCAACCCTACACGTTTACACACCCATATGGCATCGATATATTACAAGCCGATGGAACCGGTTCATTAAAGTTTACCGAAGATATAGGCCTTAATGGCGGATTCAACGAAGTGTTGAAAAGCCGGATAGGAACCTTTTTACAATGGGATACTGGAGCCCCTGCAGGATACATTGGGGATCCAAATGTGGATCACAAGATTATTGGCGGAATCAATAATCAAAACTTTTTCCGCATTGAAGGCCCAGGAATCGGAACAAGTGCTTGTGGTCCAGACTGTGCCCAAACAGACTTTTTTAGTCTAATGGGCAAGCAAGCCACCATTGCAGGTGTAGAAATTGCCCCACCAGTGGTCAATGATGTGACCGATCAAGCGACTTCCGTAACCGGAACTGCAGAAGCTGGCACAACTGTGGAAGTCAAATTTGGGGCAACCGTCCTTGGAACGGCAACAGCAGCTGATAATGGCTCCTTCAGTGTAACAATTCCTGTCCAACCCGCAGGAACCACCCTATTGGTTACGGCAACAGGTTCAACCGGCAATGTAAGTAGAGCAACAAAAGTAACGGTGAGAGATACCGTTCCGCCAGCCGCCCCAGTGGTCAATACCGTTACTGATAAGGAGAAAACCGTGACGGGAACAGCGGAAGCCGGTTCGACGGTGGAAGTCAGAGCAGGTAATGTTATTCTTGGCACTGGTCCAGCCGCACAAAATGGCTCCTTTAGTGTCGCGATTCCTATCCAATCTGCAGGAACCATCCTTGCCATTTCGGCTAAAGATGCTTTTGGTAATGTTAGTCAGGCCGTTCAGTTGACGGTGGTCGATACAACACCACCTGCGGTTCCAGTAGTAAATGAAGTAACCGATCAGGCAACTTCTGTCACTGGTCAAGCGGAAGCGGGTTCGAGGATCGATGTGGCTAAAAATGGCACTGTTATCGGCACTGCCACAACCGGAGCAGACAGTAAGTTTTCAGTCACAATCCGTGTTCAGGTGTCAGGCACTGAATTAAGCGTCACAGCAACCGACAATGCTGGTAATACTAGCAACGCAGCAGCTGTAGTTGTAAAAGACATATCTGCCCCTGCGAAGCCTGTGGTCAATGAAGTAACCGATCAGGCAACTTTTGTTACGGGTCAAACTGAAGCAGGTTCGAAGGTAGATGTAAAGAAGAATAATGGCAACGTTATTGGCACTGCCACTGCCGGAGCGGACGGGAAGTTTACGGTCACGATTCCTGTTCAGGTGTCAGGCACAGAATTAACAGTTATCTCCACAGACCAGAGTGGAAACGTAAGTGCAGCAACAACTGTAATAGTAATAGACGTAACAGCCCCTCTGAAGCCAGTAGTCAATGAAGTAACCGATAAGGCAAGATCAGTTACGGGCCAAGCGGAAGTTGGCTCGAGGGTTGATGTAAAGTCTAAAATCGGCACCGTTATTAGTACAGTTATTGGAACAGCCACAGCAGGAACGGACGGGAAGTTTACGGTTACGATCCCTGTTCAGGCGGCAGGCACCGAGTTAAGCATCACAGCAACCGACAAGGCTGGTAACACCAGTGAAGCTGCAGCCATTAAAGTAATCGCAAAACCATCTGGCTGGGTGTTTAAGGGCGGGAATTGGTACTATTATGATCCGGTGACTTCTGTGCTGAAAACAGGCTGGTATAAGGTCGGCGCAACTTGGTACTTCTCAAATACAAGTGGCATCATGCAGACCGGCTGGGTGAAGAGCGGAGCATACTGGTACTACCTCAGCAAAAGCGGCGCAATGCAAACCGGCTGGCTGAAACTCGGCACAACCTGGTACTACCTCAACTCGAACGGGGCAATGCACGTAGGATGGTTAAGAAGCGGAACTAAATGGTATTACTTAAAGAGCAACGGTGCGATGGCAACCGGCTGGATGACCATCTCAGGAAAAAGATACTTTTTTAATAGCACCGGGACATTAAGATAACCCCCGTACTCCCTTGGTAATCTAAGACCAAGGGAGTTTTTCTTTGAAGACCAAAAAAAAATAAAATCACTTATTTGCTGCAATACTTTTCAGGGATGATCTTGGAACTACATCTAAAATATCTCTTTAAACCTCATCTTAATTTTTATTACTTGATAACTCAGTGTTTTTAGAACTACCTGCTATCTTAATTGATTTTTCCACAAAGTATTGAACTCCATATATAATAATGGCCAAGAATACACATATAAAATACCAGGTCCTGTTTTTCATCTTTATAAATTTGACAACTCCAACTTTATTACCAATGTAAGGCATAGGAAAAGCGTTAATAAGATCCAATACCATATTTGTCATTAAGTACCTTGGGAAATTCCCAAATGTTAATTTAAATATCCAAAGCGTTGCTACAAAATATGGCCCTAATATATATGTAAAATCTATTGGTCCAGGTGATAGAGGATTCTTAGTTATCCACCATTTTTTCTTATAGCAGAAAAGACTAAATACACTTAAGATCAAATTGACAAAACTTGCTACAGGCAAAAACCTAAAAAAACTTCGTTTCCCCATAAAAGGGACGGTTAACCAAGGAAGAATTAATGTTGCTAATGAGAACGTAATTTTTATATTATTCTTATTCTTACCCATTTCGATACTCCTTCAATTGATATAATCTTTTTCATTATTCTATAAAAAAACAAATATTATGTTTTTTATTTATACAAAAATTTCCGTTTGAAAGATTTTTACTTGCTCCGCCCTTTCTTAATATTCCAGATAAGCGAATCTACACCTTCGGAGAAATAAGCAGTCGGTTTTACTTCAGAAAGGTCAAAATGAAAAGGTGTAAAAAGGGTATTATTGACTATTTCTATCTCTGCCTTTTGTAATGGCCAAGGCTGATGGTGTATTTCACCGCAATAGATGTTGACTCCGTTAGTTGAACTATAGAGACAATATCGCTCAGTGAGCCAATGGTCCAGGGTTCCTTCTTTTGGAAAATAAACCTCCGATACGGGAAAATATTTGCCCTTAAATGAGATAATAGTATTCGCATTGCCTTTACGAACACTCTGGCACTGAAAGGATTGTCCTTCTTTTTGAAAAGAAATCTCCGACGAATAATAGGGTAAACGATACCATCTCTTTGCAATATTTAAGGAAGCCCAGTTCTGAACATCAATAGACAAAAAATAAATACCGGGTTTGCCATCACATTGAACATAAGTTCTAACATTGATCTCCGGAAATT
This sequence comes from Neobacillus sp. NRS-1170, assembly GCF_050468025.1. Classification (NCBI taxonomy): domain Bacteria; kingdom Bacillati; phylum Bacillota; class Bacilli; order Caryophanales; family Bacillaceae; genus Neobacillus; species Neobacillus sp. NRS-1170. The sequence goes on from NZ_JBITPF010000040.1 coordinate 21,197, forward strand.
TAGGGGTAACGGAAACAGATGAAATTCCCCGGGGATAGATTCCCTCTATTACGAATAAAATGACCCCTAACCAGGCGGAGCCATTATAGGTGTCAATTTGTAAAGAGGAAGGAACATAAGGCCGTAATTTTTCAAGCGAAATTGGCCAATGCAAAAACAATAGATTTTTCCATGTTTGTCGCATAATCCAATACTTCGAAGGTAATGGCCAAGGACGATGAACAATATCATTCATTATATGCATGAAAAGCTCCCCCTGTTTTTATATGTTCATAGTTTGGTGAAAAATAACAATTTCATACGAATAGGAAAAATAAAAAAGCTCAACTATTTTAAAGCATTCCCATACTATTTATATGATTTTCCTGTTTTTGGATATACTAGGAATGGTGGATTTCCTTATTGAAAATATGCTGAGTATGGAGCAATAAATATGTTGAACATTTTTTATTATTTGACCTTTGCAATGGTAGCATTTATTTTTTTATTCTTAGTTTTCATGCTTTTTGGATGGCGTTGGTTAATGAAGCGAATGGTGAAGCAAATGGGAAAAATTATTTTAACAGACAGTTATCAAGAAAATGTAATGGAGTTAATGCCGGGACTCCGGCATATGGGCATTCAAAATATGCTTGAAAATAGCTTGCGTGCTGAAACAGGCGACGTTCTCCACCGCCCGATGGGGTCTTCAAAAAAATGGCCGCATTTAGATCCCATTACTTTTATCCCTGCCCAAACAACACCCTTTCCTATAGACGGAGAAGAAGATGTCGATGTGCAGGTAACCCTTGGGCCAAATGCAAAAAAACCAATGAAAATAAAAATCCCGTTAATGATCAGCGGGATGGCCTACGGGATTGCCCTCAGTGAAGAAGTGAGACTCTCTTTAGCAGAAGCCGCTAATAATGCAGGAACCGCTATTAATTCTGGTGAAGGGGGAGTCTTACCTGAGGAGCTAAATGCAGCCGGAAAGTATATTTTACAGTTCTCCAAAACAAAATGGGCAAAGGAAGAAGAAGTCATTAAGCGGGCCGATATGATAGAAATTAAGTTAGGACAAGGCGCATTATTTGGGACAGGCGGGAAAATTTCTCCTAAAAATTTAACAGGCCGTGCCCGTGAAGTGATGGGGTTAAAGGAAAATGAGGATGCCGTGATTTATGATAATTTTGTTGAAGATCAAACACTGGATGACTTGAAAGAACTTGTTGATGAGCTGCGGAGCCTGACAGGTGGTGTTCCCATTGGAGTAAAAATGGGGGCTGGCGGAAAAATTGAAGAAGATATTGATCATTTAATTTATTTGGGTGTTGATTATATAGCCATTGATGGCGGACAAGCGGCCACACTCGGTGCCCCGCCTATTTTATCTGACGACGTTGGAATCCCAACTCTGCATGCGATTGTCAGAGCTGCCAATCATCTAGAAAAGAGAAACATGAAGGGAAAAATTAGTTTAATTGCCTGTGGAGGACTTCTAGTACCGGGGCACTTTTTAAAAGTGCTCGCCCTCGGAGCCGATGCAGTATATGTGGGCTCCGCTATGTTATTTGCCGTCTCACATCCACAATCCTTGAATGCCATGCCGTTTGAGCCGCCTACACAAGTTGTTTGGAATCAAGGGAAATACAAGGATCAATTTAAGATTGAAGAAGGGGTAAAATCAGCGGAGAAATTCTTAACTGCAAGTACGGAAGAAATAAAAATGGCATTAAGAGCAATGGGAAAAAGCTCTTTAAAAGAGTTATCAAAAAAGGATCTGGTGTCTTATGATGAATTGACCGCCAAAATGGTTGGAATTCCGTTTTCGTTTGAACCATGGGAAAACAAACATATGGAGACATAATTGTTCATCACTCGATCCAACTTTTCTCATTTTCTGTAAAAATGGAGAAGATTGACTATGGCAAACATATTATTTTATTTGACTTTTGCAATGATGTCCCTACTATTTGTCGTGCTTATATTCATGCTCGTTGGTTGGCGTTGGATTATGAAACTAATAGTGAAAAAGGCAGGGAAAATCATTTTAACTGACAGTTATCAAGAAAATATTATCGAACTGATGCCAGGACTTCGGCATATGGGCATTCAAAATATGCTAGAAAATAGCTTGCGTGCTGAAACAGGAGCAGTCCTTTTTCGCCCGCTAGGCGGCTCTTCAAAAAATTGGCCGCATTTGGACCCCATTACCTTTATACCCGCACAAACTTCTCCATTTCCAATTGATGGTGAAGAAGAGGTAGATGTTGCCGTTACCATTGGGCCAAATGCAAAAAAACCAATGGAAATAAAAATTCCACTTATGATTAGTGCAATGGCATTTGGGATTGCACTTAGTGAACAAGCAAGGCTTTCATTAGCAGAAGCAGCCCAAAAAACAGGAACTGCAATAAACTCTGGGGAGGGTGGAATACTGCCTGACGAATTAAACGCAGCCGGAAAATATATTTTACAGTTTTCAAAAACAGAATGGGCAAAGGACGAAAATGTGATTAGACGTGCTGACATGATTGAAATTAAATTAGGTCAGGGAGCCTTAGCGGGAATGGGCAAAAAAATCCCCCCGGAGAGTTTAAAAGGTCGTGCACGTGAAGTGATGGGACTTAAGGAAAATGAGGAAGCGATCATTTATGAACATTTTTGTGAAAATCAAACACTTGTAGATTTAAAGCTGCTTCTGGAGGAACTTCGCGTCATATCAGGTGGTGTTCCAATCGGTGTCAAAATTGGTGCAGGCGGAAAAATTGAAGAAGATATTGATCATTTACTCTTTATGGGAGTTGATTTTATTGCCATTGACGGCGGACAAGCAGCTATGCACGGGGCACCGCCCATTTTATTTGATGACTTTGGGATCCCGACATTGCATGCGGTAGTTAGAGCTGCTAATCATCTGGAAAAAAGAAACATGAAGGGAAAGATTAGTTTAATCGTTTCAGGAGGGCTTTTGGTCCCCGGTCATTTCTTAAAAGTTCTTGCCCTCGGAGCCGACGCTGTCTATCTAGGCTCTTCCATGTTGTTTGCTCTTGCCCATGATCAAGTCTTGAATGCACTTCCATTTGAACCGCCTACACAGGCTATTTGGTATGACGGGAAGTTCAAGGATCAATTTAAGGTTGAAGATGGGGTAAAAGCAGCGGAGAAATTCTTAACAGCAAGTACAGAAGAAATAAAAATGGCATTAAGAGCAATGGGAAAACGCTCTTTAAAAGAGTTATCAAGAAAGGATTTAGTGTCCTATGATGAATTGACCGCTAAAATGATTGGAATTCCGTTTTCCTTTGAACCATGGGAAGACAAACAAGTGTAAGGTTCCATCTTCAGGAGAGAACATTGTATTGTTCTCCCCTGATGACTAGAGCCTTTATATTGAACCTGCCTTTATTAATTAATTACTAATCACTATATCATCAAAATTAATCCTCATCCCCGAAGTCCCTGAAACGACAATTCGGAATCGGACAGGTGCTGTTTGAGTAAAGGTAAAGGTTTTAACAGTTAAAGTGGTTGTACTAGTATTCGCACTTCCAACGTTTGTCCATGTCGAGCCGCCATTCGTGGACATTTGCAGCTGCCAATTCGCTCCGCTGTCGGTACCGAAATTGGCATGGGAAATTTGAATGCTTTTTGCCCCGCTTACATCGAAATTCATCTTAATAGATCCAGATGCACGGACACGTGCTGACTGTGAACCTGTTTTCTTATCCGTAGATAAATTACCCATGAGGGCGTTATCAAAATACCAAGAACCACTCGCAAGCGTCACATTGCCTGCAGTATAGGCCGTTTTGGTCCCGGACTCAAACTTTTCATTCAATGCTGTTGTTCCAGTTCCACCAGATCCACTGGAGCCATAGCCATATGACCCCGATTTGAAAGTAGATGGATCATACCATTTATAGCCTGTCGCAGGCGCAGCCCACGGTTCTGCCACCGGTTCAGTCGATGTTTGCGGATTTTCCAATGATAGTAAGGCGGTTGGCTGATCCAGCTGTAATCCGCTAACCTGTGATAAGGCTGTATAGCTTTCCTGCTTTGATAGCCAATCAATGATATTCACCAGCAAAGTACCATCGTTCTGTTCTTTAAATCCATCGTACGTTGTTTTCTTTGCTCCCGTTTCCTCGCGCAAATATTTTGGAGTCGCATCTTCTACTGGCGAGGAATCACCAATAAACGCTGCCTTTCCTAATCCTAGCTTGGAAACAGCTGCATAGGGGCCCTCCGCTCTGCCTCCCCCATTATATACACCTTGGTCAACCGCGCTGCCCCAGGATGTTGAGGTTGGTGGAAGATAAACAATGCCCTTTGCTTTGTTAGGGTCGGTAATCGCTAATGTAGAGCCGGCATGCATCGCGACTGTAGAAACGCCTGAGGTAATCCCAAAAGCCTGACTCGGAGCCACAATATCATTGGCCGTTACATCTCCAATCGCATTGTAGCGGAATCGGATACCGAAGTAAGCTGACAGCCAGTCCGATCCTGTTACACCTTGCATAGCTGCAGAAGAAGCTTCCTCTGTTCCCATTCCTTTTGTCGGATTGGAATAAGCTCCCCGGCGGAAACCGTTAAAGACCTCCGATGCATCCCAGCGGTTTTTGTTGCGATCCGCATTATAATGATCGCCAATAAAAAAGATACTCCCACCGTTTTGTACATATTGAATCATGGCTGCCTGTTCAGTAGTTTTGTAAGGGATATTTGCTTCCCCGATAACGAACACATTGTAGCCTTGTAAATCTTGATAGGTAATCGGAGTGTTTTTTCGCAGCTCTTTGGCAAAATAGCCTTTGTTGGCTAAGGCATTCGCAAAGTCAGAGAATCCTCCATCCAAAACCCAATCTGCTGCTCCAGCTGTTTGTCCATGAGTATTATCAAACAGAACCTTCTTGCCATTTGCAGTCCCCACCGGCTGAAGCTGTGGTGCAGGATCCAGAGCATTTTCGGCTGAAGCACATGCTGTCATAAAAAAGAAAGATGCAGACAAAAGCAAAAGTACAAACGAATAAACTGAAACCTTTGGACGCGTCATTCCTTTCACTCCCCTTTTGTGTATTCTTCACTAAAATACCACACTAATGTTGATGGAATGTAAATAATTACTAAAAATAGAAATTTTCCCAACATACTAGAATAGTAAAGAGTATATCTTTCTTGTTCCTAACAACTTCCTGCTGCATTTTGTTGGATAAGACGCAATAAGTAATACACATAAAGAGGCATGTTCAATGCCTCTTTTATACGGATACGATTGTTGCAAAACAAAAGCCGACCATCACTGGCCGGCTTTTAAATTCTATTAAACTTTTATAAATTATTCTTATTTATTCGTTTGATTACCTTTTGCGTCACGCTCTACTTCCATTTTTGTTACAGGAAGATATCCTTGTTCTTTTAACAAGTTGTTTTGGATATCATCTGACATCATATAGTCAAGGAACGATTTTGCAAGGTCTGTAGGCTCACCTTTTGTGTAAGAGTGTTCGTAAGCCCAAACTGGGAATTTACCAGTTTGTACATTCTCTGCAGTCGGTTCTACGCCATCAATTGCAAGTGGTGTTACAGAATCATCAGTGAAGTATGAGAATGCAAGGTAACCAATAGCACCGTCAGTTTCGTTAATAATCTTTTTAACTGTGTTTGAAGAATCTTCCGTGATTCCTTCAGCAGGAGTTGCCCCATCAAGTGCGAACTTGTTGAATACTGCACGAGTACCAGAAGAGTCAGGACGGTTTACAAGAACGATTTTTTGGTCTTTTCCGCCAAGTTCTTTCCAGTTCGTGATTTTTCCAGTGAATACTTTAATTAAATCTTCTTTTTTAATGTCTTTAATACCAACTTTAGGGTTAACAGCAGCAGTCATACCAACAACCGCAACTTTATGGTCGACAAGCTGATCAGCTGGAACGCCTTCTTTTTCTTCGGCGAAAACGTCAGAGTTACCAATTTGTACAGATCCTTCAGCAACTTGTGATAAGCCTGTACCAGATCCCCCCGCATTTACTTGAATATCAACATTTGGATTTGCTGCCATAAATTCTTCCGCTGCCGCTGCCACTAATGGCTGCATTGCAGATGAACCAGAAACGACTAATGAGCCGGAAAGTTCTTTCTTTTCTTCAGTTTTAGGTGTTTCTTTCTTTGCAGTTCCTTCTGCTTTATCTGTAGAAGCTCCGCCGCCACATGCTGCCATGAAAACCATCAATGCTGCAAATAATGTAAGTAGACTTAATTTTTTTAAGCTTTTCAATTCTTATTTCCCCCTACTAATTTGGTAGTAACATTCTGTTTTCCTTGCAAAATTGATAATAAACCAAAATTGTAAAGGGAGTATTAAGGGGGTGTAAACTTTGATGTATAATTTTAAAAAAATAAAATCCCCTCGCTTGTAGAAAGAGTAGTATATCAACATTTTTCTTTCTACTATAAGGGAATTTTAAAAAATAGTTATTCTTTTTCTGTTATAAACCATCCATTAGGTTTTTTTTCGAAATGGAAAAGATCTTCATCGAATTTTTTTCGGAGTATTCTATATTCTTCATTTTCTACTTTGGTCTGGGTCACTTTAATTTTTTTCAGCGTTATTTCAGGTTTCTTGACTTCAATGACCAAATCATTAATCATAAAAAACGTTTTTTGATATCTCATACTCCACTTCCTTTCTTTTATATTACTTACGTATAGGATTTGCCAAAAATGAATAAAACCCTTGTTAATTTTTTGTAAAAAATCCACTCGTCGGCTTAGTGGTGCAGCCCATTAGAACAAAAAAATACTTTTCCAATAAAATATTTCGACATTTATTGATAAATTTTTTAGAATTTAGTATTGCTATTATTTTTAAATGTGATAATATGTAATAGCATGAAATTGGAAAGCTGATATTCAAAATCTTGAGTCTTTCCAAGCAGATAATTTTGACCACTTCCTTAAAGAAGTCAAGGCCATACGGACAGCCGGGTCAAATGCCGATTGGCAACTTTGGTTGCCTTATTGATTGAGTTAAAAGCTCAAATTTTATAAGTTGGTTACTTTACAACCAGTGCATATGCACACAACTTGTGAAACGGTCAATAAGAGTGGTAAAAGTAATTATTTGCTATATAGACTCTGATCCTATTAAGATATATTTTGAATATTAATAAGCTTTCTACCATACTGTCCTAGGACTTTTGTGATAGACGGATTCCTATGACTTTTGTCATAGTATTTAATATTGATTATATCTAAAGCAAGTGTTGTGCGCAGGTATGCGTTTTTCACTTGCTTTTTTTGTTGTTGTTGCAAAATCAAAATCTATTAAGTTAGGAGATAGGAGAATGGGAAAAGCACTTATTATTGGCGCCGGCGGCGTGGCATCAGTAGCTATTCATAAATGTGTTCAAAACAGCGAGGTATTTGAAGAGATTTGTATTGCAAGCCGTACTAAATCAAAATGTGATGAATTAAAAGCAAAACTTGACGGCGGCAAAACTAAAATTACAACTGCACAAGTTGATGCAGATAACGTGGATGAGTTAATCGCATTAATTAATGAAGTAAAACCAGATATCGTTATGAACTTAGCATTACCATACCAAGACTTAACTATCATGGATGCTTGTCTTGCAACAAAGACTCACTACATGGATACGGCTAACTATGAGCCAGAAGATACGGCTAAATTCGAATATAAATGGCAATGGGAATACCGTGAGCGCTTTGAAAAAGCTGGCATTACGGCTCTTTTAGGCAGCGGTTTTGATCCAGGTGTAACAGGTGTATTCTCTGCTTACGCGCTAAAGCACTATTTTGATGAAATTGAATATATCGACATTCTTGACTGTAATGGCGGCGACCACGGCTATCCGTTCGCTACTAACTTCAATCCTGAAATCAACATCCGCGAGGTTTCTGCTAACGGACGTTATTGGGAAAACGGTGAATGGGTCGAGACCGAGCCAATGGAAATCAAACGAGTTTATGACTTCGCTGAAGTAGGCGAAAAAGATATGTACTTGCTTTACCATGAAGAGCTTGAGTCACTTGCACAAAACATTCCTGGACTTAAGCGTATCCGTTTCTTCATGACATTTGGCCAAAGTTATATTACACACCTAAAGGCCCTTGAAAACGTTGGAATGACTTCTATCGAGCCAATCGAATTCGAAGGAAAACAAATCATTCCACTTCAGTTCTTGAAGGCAGTATTACCAGATCCAGCTTCCCTTGGACCACGTACAGTCGGCAAAACAAACATCGGCTGTATCTTCAAAGGGAAAAAGGATGGAAAAGATAAAACCTATTATGTTTACAATATTTGTGACCACCAAGAGTGCTATAGAGAAGTTGGTTCTCAAGCTATTTCCTATACAACAGGCGTACCTGCGATGATTGGTGCTGCGATGATCATGACTGGCAAATGGAATAAGCCGGGCGTATTCAATATTGAAGAGTTTGATCCAGATCCATTCATGGAAGAGTTAAACAAATGGGGTCTTCCATGGGTAGAAGACTTTAATCCTGTACTTGTGGATGCATTGCCAGAAGAAGCAGAAGAAAAAGAGCTGGAGCTAGTTCGATAAGATGCGGTTTGAAGAATTACCAACGCCTTGTTATGTAGTTGATGAAGCTCTTATAGAAAAAAATCTAAAAATCCTAAATGGCGTAATGCAGCGTACAGGAGTTAAGATTGTTTTGGCACAAAAAGCATTTTCTATGACAACTATGTATCCCCTCATTGGAGAATATTTGAGCGGTACAACGGCTAGCGGCTTGTTTGAGGCCCGTTTGGGACACGAAGAAATGGGCAAAGAAAATCATGTCTTTGCCCCTGCCTACCGTGAAGATGAAATCGACGAAATCATCTCGATTTGCGATCATATTATCTTTAATTCCTTCTCACAGTTGGAAAAATTTAAAGATAAAGCTCTTCAAGCTGGCAGGAAAGTGGGCTTGCGCATCAATCCTGAGTGTTCAACACAAGTTGGCCATGAAATCTATGACCCATGTTCACCGGGTTCCAGATTTGGTGTAAGACAGGAAGATTTTCGTCCTGAACTACTTGATGGTGTTTCAGGACTGCATTTCCACACCCTTTGCCAGCAGAATTCTGACGATTTAGAGACAACTCTTAATGCCGTGGAAGAAAAGTTTGGACAATGGCTATCGCAAATGGAATGGATCAACTTTGGCGGCGGCCACCATATTACGAGGGAAGATTATGATATCCCGAGACTTGAAGCATGCATTAAGAGAATGCAGGAAAAATACGGATTAGAAGTTTATCTTGAGCCAGGAGAAGCTATCGCTCTCAACGCAGGATATCTAATCACATCTGTACTTGATCTCCATAAAAACGGAATCGATATTGCCATTCTTGACACATCTGCAACCTGTCATATGCCGGATGTGCTGGAAATGCCTTACCGTCCTCCTTTATTTGGCTCAGGGGAAGCAGGCGAGAAGCCATTTACTTATCGCCTTGGCGGCCAAACCTGTCTTACAGGCGATGTGATCGGCGATTATTCGTTTGACCAGCCATTAAAGAGCGGCGACAGATTGGTTTTTGGTGATATGGCGATTTACTCCATGGTGAAAAACACCACGTTTAACGGCATGCCTTTGCCAGCGATTGCGGTACAGGATAAAGATGGCGATTGTAAGGTCGTACGCGAATTTGGCTATCAAGATTTTAAAGTGAGACTTGCTTAAAAGAATACTAGAGTTTTTGTAAAACCAGATTCTAAAACTAGAATCTGGTTTTTTTATGATGGCTTTATTAAAGCTTCTTGTTGTTTTGTAAAAATAAGATAGGCCTAGATCTTATATTTCATTGACGCTGTAGTTTGTTTTTTTGTTCTGCTGGCAATGAAACGTTCTTTCATTTACCGTTGAAGCTTCCTTTTTTGCTCTGCGGGCAATGAAAGGCTCTTTCATTTACCTTTGAAGCTTCCCTTTTTGCTCTACCGGCAATGAAACGCTCTTTCATTTACCGTTGGAGCTTCCTTTTTTGCTCTGCGGGCAATGAAACGCTCTTTCATTTACTTGCACCTCACGTTCTACGTTACCGTAAACTTTCTATCATCCCGTTTTCGGTCACTTAGACCATTTTTGTTTTTAGGTAAATGAAATGTTTGACTGTAAACAATCTCAAGACAAAATTATCAACTAACAGAGCCTTTATAAAATTTGTCCATAAAATTTTAACAATATTTAGACGCTTTAGTGTTCTAATGCGTTATAATAGTATAAAACTGGAAAAAAGAAGATGATATTTTGTTATTTAAGAGCCTCGAATTCAAAAATTCAGCTGGACAAAAGATTAAAATCATTGACATCCCTGTTATGGATAAAAATAATCCCTATTTTTTTATGATGGAAGTTCGCCTGGAATCCTTTATCTTATCCCTTGATAAGAATCCTCAGGAAAAAAGCTGTTATTCCTTCCGTGATTACTTGAAGCCAAAAATGAGATGGCCTGATTACAAAGAGTTATTTAGCATTCAAGCGTTTAAAAATAACGCTTAATATTCAATATATCCAGCGGCTCCTGCTGGATTTTTCTTTTTCCGATTCTTATCAGGCAGTAAGATGTGTTATTTTCTGAAAAGCAGTAATGAAATATTATTAGTTAGCGAAAACTATCAGCATATATTGAAATTTCCTTTAGAGGTAATGATGATGAAAGATCATCGAAAAAATACGGTGAATATTGTTTCGAATGAAGCTGTACGGGGAAAGCCCTATCTTGATATTGACCGTGTCATTACGGAGAGTAAAACAGAACAAGCGCAGGAAAAATATAAAACCACTTAAGAAATAGGGATGCTCTTCACTTTTAAGGCATCCCTTTACACAACCCTTTCACGATCTCGCAACAGGCTCATTATATATGATGGAGAAAATCCAAAAATTGAGAAACGCCCAATTTATTGAAGCGGTGATGTTTTTTAACCAGCCATAAATCCCTCATAATCTTTACTCCAATGATTACTACTTCTCGTAATGTCCCTTGTTCCAATTCTTTGACAACCGTTAAACGCGGCAAGATACTAATCCCAAGGCCAGCCTCTACAGCGCTTTTTATCGCTTGGGTACTTCCTAACTCCATATAACTTTCAATTTTATCCAAAATTCCATTTTCTCTTAACATATTTTCTACGATCAGACGTGTACCAGATATGGATTCACGCCAGATTACTCTTTCATTTGCCAGCTCTTCTATGTTAATTTGCCTTCCCCACGTATGATCGGGCGAACAAACGAGAATAAGCTCGTCAACCGCATATTTCTCGACCTTCAGATTACCGTTGTCCACAATTCCCTCCACCATGGCCAAATCGATGACATCATTGGTTAAATCCTCTAAAATGCCAGGGGTATTTTTAATCGTCAAGGTTACTTTTATATCAGGCATTTCCTTCTTGAATCGACCTAGCAGGCTGGGCAATAAATATTCCCCAATAGTAAAGGAAGCACCGACATGGAGGGTTGTATTATGCTCACCTATCGACTGTTTAATCACTTCACTGGAACGATAAAAGTCGTTCACGATTGATTTTGCAAAAGGATAAAGCATTTTTCCGGCCTCTGTAACCCTCATTTTCCCTTCCGCTCTATCAAATAACAACGTCCCATAATAATTTTCCAGTTGGTGGATTTGTCTCGTTACAGCTGGCTGCGTGACATAATTTAATCTAGCGGCTTGACTGATGCTTCCTTCATCCACTACCAAACAAAACATTTTCAAATTTTCTATGTTCACGAAACAATTTCCTCCTAGGATATGGGGTTCAATATAAAATATGGTAACACATAAAGTATAAAAATCAGATACTTTTACTGGGGTATTACAAATTATTATACCCTATAATTTTGTTGCAATTTATTCTTCTTGACGCATCTGATAACATAATAGATGTATGATAGATTCCGAAAATATTATTCTAATATAAAAAGATCGCACTAAGGGAGAAGGATAGATATGAAAGAAGAATGGATAAAGCTATTCCAACTATTTTGGACCTTTTTTAAAATTGGACCCGCTACATTTGGCGGTGGTTTTGCGATGATTCCATTAATTGAGCGGGAAGTAGTAGAAAAGAAAAAATGGATAGAAAGTGAAGACGTTACAGATTTGTTTGCCTTAGCACAATCTGTTCCGGGAGCAGTCGCCATCAATTCGGCATCCTTTATCGGACACAAAGTAGGCGGAGTCAAAGGGGCAATCGCAGCGATGATCGGTGTCTCGCTGCCTACCTTTTTAATTGTGTTAACTCTCGGAATTTCTTATCTATTCATTCATGATAATCCGAAGATCGAAGCTGCATTTGTTTCAATCAGAGCTACTATTTTAGCCATCATTGTTTATGCAGCCATTAAAACGATCAAAACTTCTATCGTGGATAAAACTACGTTTTTCATTATGCTTATTGGCGTGCCGGCATTATTCTTCATTCATCCAGTCTTAGCCATCTTCTTTGGAGCTGTATCTGGATCGATTTCAGTTTTTATTAAAAGAAAACTTGGCTACAAAATAACGCCAGGAAAAAACAAGGAAAAAGTTACATCCTATACCAGCAATGATTATTTTATCGGAGATGGAATATAAACGGGAGGAAAACTAAATGGTTTTGTGGCAGCTGTTTAAAACATTTTTTTGGATTGGTTTAGTTTCTTTTGGCGGGGGATATGCGATGATTCCGATAATAAACTCGGAAGTCACCCGCTTCGGATGGATACCGGTAGAACAATTTACCAATTTAATTGCCATTTCAGGGATGTCACCAGGTCCAATTGCAACCAATAGCGCAATATTAGTTGGGTATTCAACTTCCGGGATAGCTGGGGCCATCATATCGGCCATTGCTATTTTAATTCCCTCTATTATATTGGTCATTTTAATCGCTTCATTTTTTAAAAGAATAAATGATAATAAAATTGTTCAATCCATGTTCTATGGATTAAAGCCTATTGTTACTAGTTTAATCATTTATGCTTCTATTAGTTTTGCGTTATCAAATCACTTGCTTACTTTTAATATCTCATTTCGTATGGTAAGTCTGCTGGTCATTTTTGGACTATCCTTATTTGTATTAATTAAATACCGTTGGCATCCTCTTTATGTCATTATCCTTTCGGGATTAGTGGGTGTAGCTCTCTATAGCTAAACCTTCAAAAAATATAAAAGACGAACAGTAGTTAAGGGAGAATCAACATGATCCTCCCTTTTTTTAAGTAGTAGTATCAGTATGTCTAAGATTTAGAGATTAATTGCATTATCTTGAAGTTTTTACACCAGAACCTTCATACCTTACTCAATTATGGAAGGGGTGGATTTTAAAACATTTACTATATATTTCTTGCTGTATGAATAATTTCATTCTTGGTAGTTTCAAGCCATGGCTTTTTTACTTTGAGTAATAAAATACATGCAAAAATAGCAACGACTAAGAAAATAGATCCGATTAAGTAAGAAGATGTATAACCAAATTTTTCAACTAAAATCCCAGAGACGGTTCCAAGAATAGATGCCAAAAACATGAAAAACGCATATAAACCTGAATAGATAGTAGCATAGTGCTTTGTCCCAAAAAATTTGGAAGTAAAGATTGGCAATGCTACAAAGTTAAAGTTCAAACCAGCACCACCAAATAGGATATAAAGATATACAAGCCCTAAAGATTTACCAAGAAGCACCATCGAAACGAGTGTGATGACACCTAACGAAAAACCAGCCATACAACCTTTCGATAGTCCAAACTTATCAAACAAATAGCCAATAGTCATTTTCCCAAGCATTGAACAGATACCAAATGCAAAAAGAATCTGACTGAGCCGAACGTCGCTAACACCGATATCAGTCAAATAGGATGGAGTTTGAACGACGTCAATCATTTGCGGAATTGATGTTCCAATTAAAAATACAACAACAAGCCAAAACGCAGAAGTTTTGAATGATTGACCCAAAGAAATTCCTACGCTTGAATTTGGTTGAACCTCTGAAGATGTTTCAGCTGGTACTTCAGGGTCACCTTCGTTTAACCCATAAGCTTTTAGATTCTTATCTTCAGGGCGAGTATAAATAAGGGTTCCGCAAATAACGGCAAGGATAAAAACGGCTACACCCCAAACAACAAAAGCTGATTTGTAACCTGAGCTCGAAATGACTAAGTTCAAACTTGGTGCGAAAATAGCAGCTCCAAGTCCAACCCCAGCAACAGCGATACCCATTGCTGTTCCTCTTTTTGCCTTAAACCAGTTTGTGATAATTATTGGAACAGGTAAGATAGAAACTGAAACTATAATAAAACCAATTAGGAAAGTAATAACCGTCAAAATGCTCAAGGAATCAATTTTGCTCATTGCGATAATCAATATACCTTGTATTATACCAGCGGCCAGAACAGCTATCTTTAAGTTTGCTTTGCTAAGCAATTTGGCTAGTAAAATATTACCAACAATTGTACCAATGAAATAGAGTGATATTAAAGAAGAAACACCAGCTATAGAATAACCTTTAGCTTTGACCATTGGGTGCAAAAAAACTGCTAGGGATGAGACAACTCCAGTTCCCAGCGCAGTTAAGATAGTACATGCAAAAACAACGATCCAACCATAAAAAAATTTCTTTTTCATCAAAGCACCCCTCAATGGTATTATTTATAAATCCACTCCTAAATCCCCTTTTTAATTGCTATTTGTTGCTCAAAGTCCCTGTGGACATTTCCTCTAAATTCATCATCCAGAAAAACTTTTAAAACCATGCGACTTATCATTTCCGCGCCGTTTTTTAGACTTTCATGCGCTTTTGGCATTGTCGTTGCTTTTGCGAAATCGGTGGTATGAAGGGCACACTGTTCATCCGTAATCGAAATCATCGGATGTAATGATGGGCAACAATAACTCACATTTCCGATATCAGATGAACCTAATGGACCCGAAATGTCATTCACACGTAAACCAAGAGATTCCATAATATTCTTCATTTCTTTCTCAGCCGCCGCATTACTCACCATGTCTGCGAAGTCTTCGTACAAACGTTTCCATTCGAATTCGCAATCGAAAGCTATAGCGGCTCCTTTTGCGCAATTTAAAATTGCTTTTTGCGCTGATTCTATGGCGGCAAAAGAGTCAGCACGAAATTCTACTATCACTTCAGCTGTATCAGGAATTACATTAGATGCTTTACCACCATCTGTAAAAATTTGATTGATATTTACGTCTTTTGTAAGGGTTTGTCTTCTTGCATCAATCAAATCAACAAATTTTCTTGCGGCAGTTAGAGCATTTCTCCCATCCCATGGGCATGCAGCCGCATGAGCAGTCTGTCCGAAAAATTTGAATTGAAAGTTTTTTAGACCAAGGAACTTTGCATTAGGTTCATTTATTCCGCCCATGTAACTATGCAACATGATGGCAAAATCCATTTTATCAAATACACCGTTTCTAGCCATTCCGATTTTTGCCCCAAATGTTTCCTCTGCTGGAGTTCCGATTACGTAAAGATTTCCTTTAAAATAATCTTTTAACTCGTGAAGGGCAAGCCCCGCTAAAACAGACATAGAGCCATGTAAGTTATGACCACAGGCATGTCCGATGTCCGGAAGTGCATCGTACTCTACTAATATAGCAACAGAAGGGCCTTCACCATTTTTTAACTCAGCACAAAAAGCAGTTTCGTAACCAGAGAAAGGATATTGAACGTCGAAGCCAACTCTTTCTAAAATATTTACGATTCTCTTGCTGCTTTCGAACTCTTTCCCTGACACCTCTGGATTTACAGCTAAATCGTCACTTAAAGCAACCATCCCACTGTAATGTTTTTGGATTGAAGTTGTGAGAAAATCTGACAGAAAAGTATCCATAAACAACACCTACTTTCATCTTCTTAAAATATTAACTTACCTACATGATCGAGAGACAGGCTGCCCTTTGGAAGCGGAATGCAGAGTGCAAGGATTGTGCAAATAAGAAAAAAGACGGCATATACAGCCGATAAATATTTCCAAAGTGGAACAGATGGTAACCCCTTTCTAATACATAGTAATAAATAACCAGAAAACCTATCCAATATTTTCATAAAAAATCACATCAAAAAGAAATCTAATCCAATCTACCTGCCCTCCCTTAGTCATCAAAGGATCAATTTTCATAATACTCGTACATCCATGCGAAAATTCATTTAAAGATCATTTAAGGAAAATCTTCCTTAATTACTCTTTAAATGAATTTTAATCGATGATAGCGTTTTCTTCAACTGTTTATATGAATTTTCTAAAAACAAAAAATAAACACCCAAATATGGATGTTTATTTTAAACGATATAATTTACTAGGTCTTCCACGAAAAGAGGAAGATTCTTCTCCAATGCACTCAATTAGACCAACTTCACATAAATCTGTAACAATACGTCTTGCGTTCCGATCTGTCATATTCAGGTGTGCGGCCAAATCCTTTGTCGTAAAGTCGTTCCATCCCATTTTCCTGATTAGAGCATCAATTTTGTGAAAAGTTTTAACGCTGATATTACCCTTTTTCAGTTTCTGTAAAAAATCTTTATCCTCCGTACGAAAAGAGTAGGTTATCTCTTCTTTTTTCCCAATGGACTCGGTAATCTTTCCGTTGTCTTGGACAATTAGTATCTTCCGTTCAGGCATTTCCTTTGATTGCCTAATTGACACCTGCGCGTTTATTTCTGCAGAAAAGGCTGTCTCTCCAAATCCGATTCCTACAACAACCGTCGATTCCGATTCTAGAGACAACTGCTCTAATGTATGTTCTAACATAGGAATTTCTCGTTCAATCGCGCCACGGGAGCTAAATATCACATATTTACCATACCCTTTTTCTATCAAGGATCCATTTAATTGTTCACAGAATTTAAGGAGTATCTCCTTTAAACGCAGCTCCAAAAACTGTAAATCATATGAACTCTTCGCATTCTGCATAATGCTTTCAAAATGCTCGATCTCAATAATTTCCACACCAATTTGAGTGTCCTTTAAGTAAAAGCCCTTTATTTTTTCAGTTAGTATCCTAAGAGTTTGGCGAATTTCCATCCGGCTAGTTGACATCCATTCGACTGGTAAACCAGCTTCTTTTAAGTGCTTATATATTTTTGGAAAACAGGTGATTGCTCCATCAATTTTTTTTGATTCCCATAAATCTAGGTGAAAATGTAACAATTCCTCCATATTAATATCATCTGACTCAAACTTTTTCACGTAAATCTCATTAAATGTCATAGACAACTGTTCTACTGCCTCTTCAAATAAGTTGGAATAAGAGAATATATCGATACTCAATCTTTTGATCAATTTTTCCGGTGAATAGATTATATTTAAAAAACTTTTGTATAAACTAGATTCCGTATGTGGGATATATAAAAGATTTTCATTAGAACCTAAAACCTTTCTCGCGATCTCATATGGCAATTCGCCAGAAAAAAGCCAAGTATGAATCTTTTTATTATTATCTTTTACAATTTTTTTTGTTTCCTCAGGTTCTTCATAAGGGAGAGCTACAAATTCCATTCCCTGCTCAAATTCTTTAGCTATTTCAAGAATTCGTTCTAATGACCAACTTGGTCCAACCACTCCGATTCGATACATCATTAGAACACCTACTTCCAATTTGGTTAATTTAAATTAATTTTCCATATAAGAAAGATAATTTATTTTTGAACTATATAACTTTGTTTCTCAATAATAGAATTATATTAATAATTGTAACAGCAACTACCCTTTGATGTCTTCATGGTAATAATAATATTATTACTGGTTGAGAATTAACCTTATGTATACTTCTTCATAATCTTCACTATTATTTTAATATATATATCCAATTTAATTATGAACAGTTATTCCACAAAATGGCCCGATTGTTGAATAAGAGTTAAAGAAACTGTCTAGCCTTTACCTGAGTAATGTGACCATTCTCAATCTAAGCCAGAAACATTTCGTACAACTATCCTGCTTCGTTAGTGAAAGAAGAAAAAGCTGCCAAAATGACAGCTTCAGTTGCCGTTTCATTATCACAAGATTACTTGTGATAATGAAATGAAAAAAAATCGAAAAAACTATTCCAGTTCCAAATCGTCTTTTACTGCAATGTTTACCAATGTAATAAAAGCTATCGCCGCCAGCGCCAGGGATGAAATTTTTCCCGTTTCTGTTCCCATCTCATCCGTAATAATATGTTTATAATATTTGCCAACTACTTCTTTAATTGTTCATTTGCCTTCCTCCCACCTAATACGTCAATGCACTTACCACATTCTTAATCCCATCTGGTAAGCTATCCTGTTTATGATTAATGTTCTGGATCAATTATTCCTATACCAAGATTTTCATCCATGGTCTATAAATCAGGTATTTGCCAATCAATCTCCTTTAACCCGATTTCCCGCAAAATGGCATTCGTACGGGAAAATGGTCTGCTGCCAAAAAAGCCCCTATTGGCGGAAAATGGACTTGGATGAGGAGACTTAATGATAAAATGCCGTGAGGAGGTAATCAGCTGTTGTTTTTGTTGGGCGAAATTCCCCCATAGGATAAATATAACCGGTGTCTCCCTTTGATTTAGTGTTTCAATGACTTTGTCAGTGAACATCTCCCAGCCAAGGCCCTTATGGGAGTTTGGGTTTCCTGCCCGGACCGTTAAGACCCCATTAAGCATCAATCCCCCTTGCTTAGCCCACTTCACCAGGTAACCATTGTTAGGGATATAGCATCCAATATCTGACTTAAGTTCCTTATAAATATTTTGCAATGATGGAGGAACAGTCACCCCCGGCTTAACAGAAAAACTTAATCCATGGGCCTGCCCGGGACCATGATAGGGATCTTGTCCAATAATGACTACTTTCACATCGTTATACGGAGTTAAATGCAGCGCATTAAAAATATCATACTGATCCGGATAAATATCTCTCATTTGATATTCTTCCTTTAATATTTTACGAAAATGTTGATAATACGGCTTTTCGAATTCCCCATCAAGTAAATGGGCCCAGTCATTTTTTAAAATAGCCATTGCCAATACACACTCATTTCTAAAGATATTAAACTATTTCCATTATAGTAGTGGATAGGTGCCTGGCACCACCTGAATTCTGTCGGATTTTGACACTTTGCATTTTTTAGGGCAGAGTTTCTTCAGTGAAATGGTCTAATACCATACATCCCGCGCCCTGAGCGACAATATTGTAGGCTGTGGTTGACTTAATAATCTGGACAGGACTATTTGGATAATTCATCATCCGCTTTTGGGCAATGTCAGAGGCAGCCTCGAAGAAGAGCGGTTTTGGTACTAGTGTTCCACCAAAGATGACAATATCAGGACGGAGCAGATAAATTAGATTAGAAAGACCGATACCAAAATAGTAAGCCGCCTCCTTCACTACCTCCAGACATAGCGGGTCTTCGTGCTCAAGAGCTTCCAAAATATGAAAAAAATTAATATCTTCCACATGAATGAATTTTTCTTTAAGAAAAGAGTTTTGACCACGTTTCAACCTCTGGATAACTTCATTACGAATAGCCGGCAGACTGCTGTATGCCTGCAAACAGCCATATGATCCGCAGGAACAGCGTTGTCCATGAAGATCCACAATCATATGTCCAAATGCATCCGCCATTTCCTTTTGATTAGTAACCAATCTGCTATGGAGGATCATACTGCAGCGAATCCCCATATCACTTGAGACAAAAACTAGATTATCTGTTTCTTTCCAATAATGAGTACGATATTCCGCTAATGCCGCTAAATTAGTGCCATTTTCCAACATTACAAGCGTTTGATTTTTTTTGTGTAAATAGTCGATAATATTTAGTTGATCCCAGCCGCCGGCTGGGAATAAATTTGGATTTAAGATAACTCCGTGTTCCTGATCTATGGGGTCAAGCACGCCTACACCAATTCCGAGCATTTTTTCCTTCGGAATGTTATGTTGATCCAGCAGCTCTTCGACAGTTCGAGACACATAATCTAATGTGTACTCCCCTGTACAATGGGCATCCATTTTTAATTTTTCTCCACCTAGGATATGTAAATCTAAATTGAGGAGCAGCACTGTTGTATATAAATTAGTGATCTCCACACCAATTAAATAGAAAGCATCAGGATCGATAACAAACATCAACGGCTTCCGTCCGCCACTTGATTTCCCTAATCCATTATCTTTTACCAATCCTGCCTTAACAAGATCATCCAGCAAACGAACACAAGTCGCATGTTTATAACCAGTCAGTTCAGTTAATGTTTTTACCCTTACTGGTCCTAGCTTGCGCACTAAGCTATATAAATGCTTTAAACTCTTCTCCTTTTGCGAGGTTAAACCCACAAATTGCTTTAGCATATTTTTCCTCCAACATACTATTTTGCGATTTGCCAACTCTTTTTAGTTTACTCGATTTATTACAAAAGAAGAAGGTGCTGCTATATAACTTTTTATCATTTTTTATAAAAGTTTTTTCCATAACCCTATTAATCATAGAAAAACGCTATCTATCATTCGATACTTTTTATCAAAATGATTTTTAGTCTATTTACATATGCCAAAGATTCATTTAAACTTTTATTGAAGTAATGGCGCAAGGTTAAACTGCATGTCTTTTAACACATACGTTCTATTCATTCAAGGGAGGAATTTTTCATGCACAAATTACAAGATATTTTTGAGGCAAGAGATTTTATTATGAGTAAAACGGACTACCGTCCTACAATTGGAATGATTTTAGGGTCAGGATTAGGAACTCTTGCTGATGAAATTGAAAATCCTGTCAAGATTCCGTATAGCGAGATTCCTTACTTTGCTAAGTCTGAAGCTGTTGGACATGCAAATGAATTAGTCATTGGGGAATTAAAAGGAAAGACCGTAGCCGCTATGAAAGGACGTTTCCACTACTATGAAGGCTTTACATTAGATGAAGTCACTTTCCCTGTCCGTGTCTTAAAAGCACTTGGAGTTGAGAATCTACTCATTACCAACGCTTGCGGCGCTGTTAATACAAGCTTTAACCCAGGAGATTTAATGCTTATTACGGATCATATTAATTTAGTCGGAACCAATCCATTAATTGGTCCAAATAATAATGAGCTGGGCACACGTTTCCCTGATGTTTCTCAAGTATATAATCTTGGTTTACGCAATATTGCTGTTCAAGTTGCCCAAGAACAAAACATAACCCTTCAACAAGGTGTATATGCATGGTGGAGTGGACCGGCCTACGAAACGCCGGCGGAAATCCGCATGATTCGGACATTAGGAGCCGATGCGGTAGGTATGTCTACGGTTCCAGAAGCGATTGTTGCAACCCATGGAAATATGAAGGTACTTGGAATTTCATGTTTAACCAATATGGCATGCGGAATTTTAGATCAGCCATTAAGTCATGATGAAGTCATTGAAGTCGCAGGAAGAGTTAGAGCAACATTTGTTCAATTAGTAAAAGGTATATTAGAAGGAATGGAATAGACAGAAAGTAAGCGGCTGGGGGTTAATCATCAGCCGCTCTACTTTTTGCCTATCTTCAACTATTCTGTTTTTTATCTGCAAAAACCGAACATAGAATTAAGATAAGCAGCATACTTAAACAAACATAAATACTCACTCGATTCTGCTCGCTGAAAGCAAATACCACACAACTTATGCTTAACGCTAATGCAGTAAATAAGGTTACATATGGAAAGCCCCATACTTTAAAATGCGGCAGCTTTGTATAAGTTTTCCGAAGCTTTAGTTGCGCTAAACAAATGCTGATCCACACTAATGATACCGTAAATCCTGGAATGGCCATCAAGTACCCAAAAACACGGTCAGGTGAAAAGTACGCAACAAATGTCCCTCCAATTAAAATAATAGCGCTAAAGATAACACTATATAATGGAACACCATTTCTAGAAACATACGAAAATAGTTTCGGTGCTTCCCCTTCTGCGGCCAATGAATACAGCATTCGTGTACAGCCATAAATCCCGGAGTTTGCAGCAGACAAAACTGCTGTAATAAGGACGAAGTTCATAATGTGAGCTGATCCACCAAATCCGACTGCGGATAACACTTGCACAAATGGGCTTGCTTGGCTGCCGATTTCATTCCAAGGAATTAATCCGCAAATGATAAGGATTGGGAGCGTATAGAATATCACGATTCTCCATATTACTCCTTTAATCACTTTTGGCAATATCTTCTCTGCATCCTTCGTTTCGGTTAATGTCAATCCGATAAGTTCGGTACCGCCATATGAAAAAATGACGATTAACAGTGCGGAAAACACTCCTGACCACCCGTGGGGGAAAAATCCTTTGTGCTGTACATAATTTTGCACATAGTCAGTTTCATTGCTCGGGATAAAACCGAATAAAATACCAGCGCCTAAAACAACGAATAAAACAATCATGGTAATTTTAATACCGGCAAACCAAAATTCAATCTCTCCGTAACGCTTTACATTCATTAAATTAATAGCCACTATGAAAATAGCACTTATAAAGCTTAAGGACCATAAAGACATAGAAGGAAACCAATATTGCAGAAAGCTCCCTGCTGCAATCACTTCAATGACACATACCACTAACCACATAAAACAGTACAGCCATCCGATCACAAAAGACATGTTCGTTCCAAATGCTTTACGAATAAATCCTTTCATATTCATTCCAGGATAAGCAATGGCCATCTCCGCGATTGCCCCCATAACAACAAGAAGCAATAATCCTGCAAATAGATAAGAAAAAATAACAGCGGGCCCCGCTATCGATACTGTTTCAGCAGTCCCTTTAAATATACCTGTGCCGATTGCTCCTCCTAGTGCCATCAAACGTATATGACGAGGCAATAAATTTTTTTGTAATTTCATCCTTATTTTCTCCTTTATTAATTTGATTTAAAGAATAATCCATATTAATCAGTGTGGTTTTTCTATTAATAAAAAAATCGTCCCTGTCTTAAGCGACAGGGACGTATTGTTTCCATAAAAAAGTCCCTACTGACAGTATCAGTAGGGACGAAAATATCGCGGTACCACCCTAGTTGCAGACTCAGTCTGCCTCTCGACTTTGTTAACGATCATGTTTGACCGTCTTTCCCTTCATAAAGGTCGCCCTTTACTTCGAAAAAAATGCTCCGGGACCGAAATTCATCCTTATCTTTGTACTGATTTTCACCTTCCATCAGCTCTCTAAAACAGTGAGATAAGCATTACTTATATTCCCTTCATTGCTCAATCATTTTTCAATTCATATGAAGAAGTTACGCTCTACAGTAAGCATGCTTTGTATTATAGAGGCCGTATTAATATTCTGTCAATGATTTTAGAAATATTTATGAAAAGAGGCACCCAACGTTAAGTTTGGGTGCCTCCTAAATTCAGTAATCAATAGTATGATGCTTAAACAAACACATCTAAAATTAAAACCAGAATAAAGGCGACAAAAGAAAGAATCGTTTCCATGACGGTCCATGTCTTGAATGTTTCTTTAACCGATAATCCCATATATTCTTTAACCATCCAAAAGCCGGCATCATTTACATGTGATAGCATTAAAGAGCCTGCTCCAGTCGCAATTACTAATAATTCCAGGTTAACACCCGACATATGCGCCACTACTGGAGAAACAATACCGGCTGCGGTTGTTAACGCTACAGTAGCTGATCCAGTAGCCACTCGGATTAATCCCGCAACCAGGAAGGCAAGGACAATCGGTGACAAGGAGAATTGCTCGGACATTGCTGCAATTGCGTTTCCGACACCGCTTTCAATTAATATTTGCTTGAACGCTCCGCCTGCCCCAATAATCAGTATAATCGAGGCTAATGGCAATAAACATTCTTCCGTTAATTTTTTAATTAACGTCTTGTCCATACCCTGGCGGTAGCCCAAGAAGTAATAGGCAGCAAAACATGAGATCAACAAAGCAATAACAGGGCCGCCAATAAGCAATAGGAATTTTTCAATTGCAGCTGGCAGTGAAAGATGTGGAGCAATTACCGTTAACATGATTAATAAAACAGGAAGTAAGATAATGAAAAACGAAATCCCGGTGCTTGGTAATCCACTTGACTTTGTCTCCACACGTATTAATTCTGGTTCACCAACAGGAGTTACCCGTTTATGAATCCATTTCGAAAAGAGAGGTCCGGCAATGACGGCTGTTGGAAAAGCAATAATTAAGGAATAAAGCATTACTTTACCTAAGTTTGCATTATAAATGCCAATTGCTGTCATCGCACCCGGATGCGGAGGAACCAATCCGTGCACAATCGATAATCCTGCAAGCACAGGGATCCCAATTAACAAAATGTTTTGTTTCGTAGATTTGCGAATCGAAATAACCAAAGGCAGCAAGATTACTAGACCAACCTCAAAAAAGACGGGAATTCCGATAATAAACCCTGAAAGAAGCATCGCCCATGGCAGGTATTTCACACCGAATTTTTTGATAAAGAAATCGGCTACCTGCATTCCCGCACCTGAGTCGGACATCATTTTACCTAAAATCGTTCCAAGCGCTAAAATCCCAATCAAATGTCCAAGGACTGCGCCCACTCCCGTTTCATAGGCTGTGACAATTTTGTCCATTGGCACACCCGAAAAAACGGCTAGAAATAAACCGGCAACTGTTAAACTGATGAATGCATGCCATTTCCACCAAGATACGCCTAAAATGACGATTACAATAGCTGCCAACGTAATTCCTATTAAATATAAATTCATATTTTCTCACTCTCCCCAAGGTAATCGCTTACATAATTTACAAAAATGCGGGTCACTGAATGGAATCATTATAAGTAACAATATAATTTTGCTTACCTGTATTATAGTAACCCTCGCTATATTCCAATACATTTCCTTCATCATCACTGGAACGACGAATCCTTTTTAAAACTGCTGTATCTTTTTCCACATGTAATCTTTCACTAACATGACTTGGTGCAATCGAAACTGCAAACTCATCACGGAATGATTCCAGTCGAATACTTTGCTCTTCTAAAAAGCGGTATAATGATCCGATTTGGACATCCTCTACTTCTTCCTCACTCATGTCTGATAAGATGTAATGAGAGAAGTGAATATAAGGCTCGTTATCCAATAAGTAAAGTCGTTCAATTTGAATGCAATGTTCCCCAAATAAAGAATAAAGCTCGGATTCTGCAGACAATTCAATCCTCTTAATGCTTAACACCTTTTTGGTGATGTGGTGGCCTTCTTCTACTAATAATTCTGTAAAGCGCTTCCCCTTTGAAAGCTTCGCAGTCGAAACATTCGCGATGACCTTTGTTCCTTTTCCACTTTTCTTTTCCAGATATCCTTCTTGGACCAATTCTTTAATGGCATTACGGACCGTAATTTTGCTCACATTAAATTCTTCTTCTAATTGGGGCTCAGAGGGAATGTTCGTGTGAATCGCATAGACACCATGTAAAATACGATCCTTCAAAACTTCTTTAATTTGCAAGTACATAGGTCCCTTTTTTCGATTCACATTCATTCCCTATTCGCTCCTTCATCTCTTTATATCATCAATGGTTCCGGCCATGGCGGACAGGATCTCTGCTTCCGTCGACATCGGGGTATCGCCAACGATGGTGCAGGCAAGCATACCTGCTGCTGCAGCAAATTGGACTGTTTTCTCTGGTAAAAATCCAGCAAGCTCGCCATGTAGAATCCCGCTTGTATACGCATCTCCGGCTCCAATTCGATCATATACGGAAAAAGAAATCTTTTCTGAGAAGTGTAACTGCCCATCTTTATACAAATATCCCCGTAAAGAATGGGTATTATCAGGATTAATCCCTCTGTGTGTTCCCGCAATTGTTTGAATATCGAATCGGTTTGCCACTTTAGGAATGAGGTCCTTCAGCTGTTCCTCCCGGGAGGTTTCTGCTGTCTCCATTCCTAAAATATACATCGCATCTTTTTCGTTCATCATGACGATATCAGCCAAAGCCAGCATGTCTTCATATTGGGGTTTCGCCTCACTGTAGCCCCCCTCCCATAAGGAAGGGCGGTAATTACAGTCGAAACAAACCAATCCGCCTTTTTCTTTTACCTTTTTAGCCAGCACTTTCATACTATCACGTACACCATCGGTCATGGCAAGTGTAATACCGCAAAAGTGAATGATATCTGCCTGTTCTGCAATCAAATCGAGATCGTAATCCGAAATGTGAGCGGTATTAAAGCTGCTTTCTAGGCGATTCGTATAGGTAACCCTGCTCGCCCGCTGTCCGAAACCATTTTCTAAAAAATACAAGCCCAGATATTTTCCGCCTCTGGATATGAATCTCCGATTGATTCCCAATCGCTGTAAGAAGGATATCGCTGCCTCACCTAGTGGGTTTTCTGGTAATTTGGTTACAAGATAACCATCATAGCCTAGCTTGGTCATCGCAGAAGCAACGTTTACTCCCGTGCCTGAAAAAGAGTATTGTAATGTGTTAGCCTGAGTCAGTAATTCGTATCCCGGCACCTGCATACGCATCATTACTTCCCCGAAAGCAACAATTTGTTTAGGCATGCTTTTCAACCAATTTTTTAGTAATAGCTAATAAGGTCCTCACATCTTCCGGATTTGTTTTTCCAGTTTCTTTATTGATAATAGAAGAATAAACGTGAGGGATAATTTTAGGCACTTTTGCTTCCAAGGCAATATCTAAAATGGTCTCAAAATTATCTAAATCAATTCCGCCAGTTGGCTCTAACGCAAACCCTTCTTCACCACAGGCTTTCGCAACGGCACGGAACTCTTCCTCATGCTTTAAGCCTTTCATTGGGAAGTATTTCAAGGCCTGTCCACCCATATCCCGGACTAACGCAATTGCCGCTTTGATGGGAACAATCGCCGTTTCACCTGCTGCCGCACTTACAGGACCGGTAGAAATATTTACATACCCTACTTTTCCTGTTGGAGATACTAAAGAGTTAATCCAGCTATCTTTCTCTCCTAAATTGGCACGAGTTGCGCCAACCGCAGGAAACACCTGATTGATATGACTTCCCGGATAGTATTTGGCGATTTCCGCTACAACTGCCGCTTGTTTATTATCCCCAGCACCGAGGCCAATTGATACAGCTTCATCAATGGCTGCTCCGTATTCCTTCATTGCTGTAACGGCAGCCTCTACTGTAGGATAATCTTTTGAAAGGACTCCTACTAATACGTGGCCTTCTGCCGCTTCAAAAACTTCGACAGCATTTTCAATGCTATTCGCTAGAACATTTAAGGCGACACGGTTCTGATAAAAACGTTTTTCAATGTTTGTCATTGTTTGCTTCCTCCTAAAATCGTTCTTAATTGCGCTTCAATTACGTAAATGTCGTCACCCTGTAATGGTCGTGGATCAAGATCAAAAAATCCTTGGCGAATTCCGTAATCACGAGTATAAATCGCTATTTCACCATTTCTTAGCTTATCATTTACTTCCTTCGCCGTAGTTTTCGTCACAGCCGGATCGATTTGAATGCGAGCTCTGAAAATGGCACGGCCAGCTTCGTCCTGTACAATCGTTACTCTTACACCCTCAATGGATTCAAGTGATTGGAGAACTTCCAGGCTGGCTTTTTCCTTTTCGCTATTGTCGGATTTTACAAAATACTCATCCAATGCCTGCAATAAGCCAAAGGTTGTTTCTTTGCCGACCTTCATGCTTCGGCCGATGCAGTGCAGCTGGACCTTTACCCAATCGATATATTTTTGTTTTCCGGCCACGATTCCAGACGTTGGGCCTTCAATGGCTTTTGAGCCGCTGTAAATCGCTAAATCAGAAACTTGAACATATTTCTTTACATCTTCCTCAGCGGCTGCATCGACAATCAATGGGACATTGTTTGCTTGCGCTACTTCCCATGCTTCTTCAACCGAAATCATATTTTTCTGAACAGTGTGGTGGGATTTGATGTAAAGAATCGCCGCTGTATTTTCCGTAATGGCATCAGCAATGTGCTCCGCTTTGCCCTCATTGGCATAACCGACTTCCACCAATTTTCCGCCGCCGAGGAAAACCATCGTTTCAACAGGAGCCCCGTATTGAACGTTATGGCCCTTCAGCATGATGATTTCATTTTTTTGAATTGTTTCTTGGTGGAGTCTTTCACTTCTTCTCCGGTTTCCTTCTGTCACGATTGCCGCAACCGAAAGAGCGATTCCACTCGATGCCGAGTTTACGACAACGGCTGCCTCCGATTGCAGAAGCCTAGCGATATGCTGCCCTGCTTTATCGACTAAATCAGCGATTTCCACATAATTCTGCCCGCCTATTTTCATGGCTTCCATTACTGTATCTGTTGGAGCTGAAACACCTAAAATACTCATCCGGCCGCTTGCATTAATAACCCTCTTCAAGCCATATTTAGCATTCAATGTATTCTCCATTGATGACCACTCCTTTTACGACAATTTTCTGTTCTGCAGTTCGTTCTTCTCCTTCAGAATCCATTAGCTTGGTTTCGGACTCCTCTATTGAAAACAGTGTGAGATTGGCCAGGTCCCCTGTGGAAATTCTTCCGAGTTCCGGCTTGTTTAACCACTCTGCTGCTTTAACGGTGACGGCATCGATGACCTCTTTTAAGGGGTAGCCTAGATACAAAAATTTAGTAAGTACACTGGCCATACTATATACAGGACCCTGGAGGCGATTCTTTCGATAGATATCCGTGCTGATGGTATCGAAGTGGATTCCATGCGCTTTCGCATGCTCTGCCGTTTGGAAAGAAAAGCTTGCATTCCCATGGCCAACATCCAAATGTACTCCCCGTTTTATTGCATCCAGCAATTTCGGAAGAGGTTTTCCCGCTTTATCAAATAAATTATTGGCTTTTCCATTTAAGTAATGGGTGATAATGTCCTTTTTCTCGAGCAAATCGAGGACTTCATTAATATCCGGCGGTCCAGAACCAATATGAACCATCAGCGGCAGCTCAGTATCCTTTGAAAATTTTCGGGCCACTTTTAATGGTTCCACTCCATTTGGACCGACGACACTTTTACTAATCCTCGCTTTTAGTCCAACAATAAAATCTTTGTGTTCGGCTATCGTCTTTTTTAGTGCCTCTTCATCCAGCCACGAAAGGTCGGATAGCTCATCAATTCGCTTTAGGCCAATTCGTGAAATATTTAAAAAGGCAAAAACATTCGTCATCGACTTTTTACAGCTGTTCACTAAGTCGGACAACCGATCAGCGCCTGTACTTCCGGCATCCACAATCGTTGTTACCCCTGTTTTATAGCCAATTTCATCCACATCATCGCCATACGGATCAAATTCCGGAAAGGCATGGACATGCATATCAATCCAGCCGCTGGAAACTATTACTTTATGATTAAAGTCAATGACATTCCCGCTAATTCCAGTTCCCGCTGGAACAATATTTTGGATTTTTTTATTTTCTACGATGATGTCAACAGAATTGCCATCAACTAGTTTTACATTTTGTAATACGTAACATTCTTGCATTTCCCTCATCCTTTTCGGTAAACCTAATAAAATGGGTACTTGTATTCGGTTTCATCTACCTCTTTTTTTCTTACACGATTAGGTTACCACGTATTTTTAATTCGGTCAATATAACGTTATAATGTTTAGAGATTATATTGTAACTTTTTAAGGATCTTTTCTAATTTATTATTTCTCGAAGAAAACAAATGCAAGCACAAAAATGCCCCAAAAAGTTAATTTTGGGGCATCTTATATTCACAATCCCTAACCATCATTTACCTTTTTTAAAAATCACAGAATGATAGCTATTAAACAATCTTAATGACAAATTCTTGGTGAATTCTTGTGCTTCATGAATAAACGAATTTATGGCTGGGTTCGTATATTCTGTTGAACGCACCTCAATCCCTAAATTTTGGTACACTTGCGGATTTAAATAGGAAGCAGTGACTTTGGATAAGGTTGAGGGAATGGCCAACTCTGGAAGAATCGTATTTCCAACTCCTTCTTGAACCATAGCCATGATAGTGGCGATGTCACTGACCTCGAATTGAGTATTAGGAGAAAATCCTTGTTCTTTAAAAATGTCTCGAATGATATGGCTGCATTCTTTTGGCATGATGAAGGGTTCACTAGCGATATCCTTTACCTCTATATATGATTGGTGCCTCAATGGGTGGTTTTCCGGTACAAAAACGACCATTTTATCCTGCAGCAATGGAATAAATTCAAATTCACTCTTCTCTTCCGTGACCACGCCAACATCTACGACGGATAATTTAAGCCAATTTTTTACTTCTTCATAATTCCCTTCATAAAGAACCACTTCAACACCGGGAAACCGTTTTTTAAAAGAACTAATCATTCCTGGCAATAGTTTAGCGGACATGCCTGAAATACTCCCGATTCTTATCGTCCCCGTTTCTAGTTCCGTGATTCCAGTTGCTTCATTGATAATTTTTGTTTTAATCGTGATTAAATCCCTGATCAGGCTGGTGATACGCTCACCTACTTTTGTTAAGCTTACTCCGTTCCTGTGTCGGTTCAATAATTTGATGTTCAGCTGTGATTCCAACGCTGCTACCGCTTGACTGACAGCCGATTGCGACAGACCAATTTGCTCGCCAGCTTTTGTAAAACTTTTCGTTTCCACTACCTTTAAGAAAACTTCTAATTGAAATAGCGTCATGGGACACCTCTTTTAGACGTATTAGTTTTTACTAATACTTAATATTCAAAGTATTAATTTTACTTATATCATAACCCATCATATACTACAATCAAACGATAAGAAAGGTGATGAGCTTCATGAGTATTTTACAGGCTGAAGGACAGGACATTCTGAAGGAAATTCAATCAAGCAAGTCGGTGCTTGTTGATTGCTGGGCTCCGTGGTGTCCGCCTTGCAGATTGATCGGAGCCGTTTTGGAGGAAATCGATCTAGATTTTGATTTGAAAATTGTCAAAGTGAATGCGGATGAAAATCCCGAGTTTATCAGCGAGTTTCAGGTACTGGGATTGCCTACCTTATTGCTGTTTCAAGATGGCGAGCTTGTGGGGAGAATAACGGGTTTTCGACCTAAAGATACGCTTGTCGAGACCTTAAAGGATTATGGATTAATAGAGTCATGAATGCGTTTAAATAAGATGGTTATGACAAGAAAACTTTTTTTAAATGCCCGTCACTATCGTTTTTTGGGTAGGGCGGGCATTTGAACACTCCCCTAACTCCCTTCTTCTCCACTTTTGAGGCGGGACGGGCATTTGAAACCTCTCCTAATTCCCATCTCCTCCACTTTTGAGGCGGGACGGGCATTTGAAACCTCTCCTAATTCCCTTCTTCTCCACTTTTGAGGCGGGACGGGCATTTGAAACCTCTTCTAATTCCCTTCTTCTCCACTTTTGAGGCGGGACGGGCATTTGAAACCTCTCCTAATTCCCTTCTTCTCCACTTTTGAGGCGGGACGGGCATTTGAAACCTCTCCTAATTCCCATCTCCTCCACTTTTGGGGCGGGACGGGCATTAAGATGATCAGAAATCACCGGAAACGCAATTAACGTAACAACCAATTTTCTTGATATAATGAAATAGTTTTTTTCAGTTAATATTTGAGGTGACAATAAAATAAATAGATTAAAGGATGATAACGTATTGGATATCACTACACAAAAAGGCACGACCTATATATATACATACGCCCACTATGAGGATGAACGCTCTCTATGTGCTTTAGAAATGCGCTCATTATTCAGTCAGGATTCAAACTCTAACGTCTTAGAAAGCTCCGTAAAAATAAATCCAAGTCGCAGCCCTTTTATTAAGGAAAGAATTACGGCAATGTATGAGGCGGAAAACCTTGAGGACCTATTGAAGCAGGTTGAATCTTTTCAACTAATTGGAACAACGTTTAAAGTTATTTATGTGAAAAACAATGGTCAAGGCAAAAGTGAACAAGAAAACTTCGAAAACCGACGCAAAATTGAGCGAGAGATTGGATTACACATTAATGGAAAAGCCGATCTTCGTCATCCCGATCAATTGCTTGGCATTATGAATATAAACGGAAGATGGATATTCGGAGAGTATGTGAAAAGTGAGTCCATTTGGTTTCGACATCAACAGAAACCAAATGATTATTCTACTGCTCTAAATACACGTGTTGCCAGAGCGATCGTAAATATCGCCATCCCCAATCCAATCGGAATTAAGGCCATCGATCCTTGCTGCGGAATTGGAACCGTCCTTGTGGAAGCACGCTCAATGGGAATTGATATTGTCGGAAGCGACCGAAATCCACTGATTCTCCCTGGAGCACGAGAAAACTTGGCACACTTTGGACTTAGTGCAGAAATCAATCGAGCCGATATTCGTGATATCGCCGATCATTACGATGTAGCTATTATTGATCTGCCTTATAATTTGTGTTCCGTGATAAACCCTGAAGAACAGCTGGAAATGCTCCAAAGTGCCCGGAGGTTTTCAAACAAAGTAGTAGTGGTTACTGTGGAACCGATCGATGAAATCCTTTTAAAAGCAGGTTTTACAATTATCGATAGGGCTGTTGCGAAAAAAGGGACATTTATTCGAGAGGTAATTGTATGTAACTGATTAGGACAAAAGAATACCGGGAAATTTTGTCGATACAGATTTCGACATTCTTTTCTCCATTTCCCGGGAAAAATCCTATTGATAAAAGGATTTTTTCAGTTTCTAATTAAACGTTTGATTAGTAAGGAATGATGATGGTACTTGTCGAATGGTGATTAATTACCGAAGGAAATCCTTTTATCGACTTATTTCATATTTAAATAGATGAGAAACCTTACTATGTCGACAAAGTTTTGTTTCAATATAATGTTGAAAGCCCTTATTTATATGTTGCCATGGCTATTTAATCAAACGTTTAATTAGTTTTTTTATAGGTGGGAATAAGTCGATGCATGTAAAAATTAAACACTTATAGGTGAGATTAACTGAGTGGCAGATGACGATACATCTGCCCTTTTTGTGTATTCAAATGGTAAGATACAAAGAAGCACGAAAAAAATGTTCATCGTGTTCTTTTGTCTCAATCACTTTGTAATATTGGTCCCCAATATTGTAATTGGTATTTTAATTATTGTTTTGTTATCATTTTTTTCCAGTAAATCCAATATAAAAAGTGTCATTTAATTATCATAATCTTTTTTAAAGAGTAATTCTTTTGGGACCTCAGTACCCCGTGAACCACGAATGTCTGTTTCCTTCATTTCTGTTGGGTAGAACATGATGAAGTTTTCAAGATTCATTGAAGCTACTTTTTTTGGTAAAGCCTCTAGTTCTGGGTGCCATGCTACGGTCCCCCTTCTTGCACTTAATACAATCACAAGATCAGTTGATTTAACATTATTTAAATTACTTTCATATAAGGAAATCCAGCTATCAATTGATTGGAACTCGATTTTTAAATTAGGGTGGACTTGCTGAGATGTCTTTTCATACATTTCTAAATCATCACGAATAACAAGACCCTTAATTGTAGCACTGAGCTGTGAGGCAATGCTCTTAATAATGGATATGGAATCGCCAAAACCTGGTTTGTGCACGATATTATTTGGCAAGATAAGAATTACCCTTTCCATCGTATTTAACGGTTGCTTGATATGGGTTATAAGCGAGCGTTGATACGTATGTTCAAGGAAATTATCAATTACTTTCCCGAAAATTTTTCGGCCTCCTTCGCTTGCGCCATCCCACCCCACAATAATTGTTGTGATTCGTACTTCCGTAGCAGCGCGTTCGATTCCCCTTCCAATATTATAATCCACCCGTGTCAACAGCTTAACAGAAACATCTGCCCCTGATGCATACATGACGGAGCGTTCAAGCATTCTTTCTGCTTGAGCTACTTCATTGTTTGCTTGTTTTAAATCTTTTTGAACGACTGATAATGGGTAAAGCGGCTCATCTGTCTTTTTTGCCTTTTTTACGACAAATCCTAAATCCAGAAGGGATTCCATTGTATGTGGATTCGCCATCGGGATTAATATACGTTCAGGAAGTGTTTCATCCATTACTGTTTCCTCTTGTGAAATGGCTAATTTTCTGCCATATTTTTCGCAGAAGTAGGGGCCCATAATACAAGTAACTAAAATAATAATAATTACAGCATTTATTATTTGCTGGTCAAATAAACCAAGGCGATACCCAACAAGTGTTATTGCTAATGTTGCTGCAGCATGTGTTGAAGAAAGCCCAAACATTACCTTCCTTTCTACTTTGGAATAACCATATACTTTACCTGTTGTCCAACCGGCAAACAGTTTACTGCCAATCGCTACAATTGGGATTAACAAGGTTAGTAGTATCGCATCGGAGCTGGATACAAGAACACGAAGATCCATTAACATACCCACGGATAACAAGAAGAATGGAATAAACAATGCATTTGCCGTAAATCTGATTCTGTTCATTAATGGACCATGATCATAAATGTATCGATTCAGGGCTAAACCGGCCAAGAATGCTCCAATAATTGGTTCCAAGCCCACAAATAATGATATTGCCCCGGCGACGAATAAAATGGCCAGGACAAAGTTAAATTCTATAGTTCCTTCATTATTGGAGCGTTTAAAGAACCACTTTGTCAGGTAAGGGGTGAAAATTAAAACAACTACAGCAAAGAGCGTTGTTGCAATAATCAAGTACATCCAAAATCCAAGCGTTAAATTTCCTTCAGCTGCCCCTGTTATTACAGCAAGAAAAAGCATAGCCAGACTATCTGTTAATAATGTACCGCCAATCACTGTTGTAACAGCTTTGTTTTTCGCAATACCCAGCCGGCTTATGGCAGGGTACCCTAAAGGCGTATGTGAGGAAAAAATGGTACCGAATAAAATGGCCGATAGTAAACTGAGATTAAGCCATAAACCTAATATTACTCCAAGTATTAAAGGGATCGAAAACGTGAGTAAGCCAAATAAAATACTGCGATTTCTGTATCTTTTGAAACCATCTAGATCCAGCTCAAGTCCTGCTATAAACATGATAAACAATAATCCGACTGTTCCAAGCAATTCGATTGTTGAATCACGTGCCAATATTTCTAGCCCGTTTGGTCCGATAATAATTCCCGCTATAATGGGGCCGATAATAGCAGGTACTTTTAATTTTCCCATTAGTATAGGGAACAGCAAAAAAATTAACACTGCTAAACCAAATATAAGAACTGGCTCCTTCAGTGGTATATGCATATTAATTCCCCCTTACTTTCGTAAACATCAACTGTTATTTTTGGATATTTTTAATCCTATTAGAAAAACACTGGTATAATTCGTGAAATTAAAACTGTACAGCTGAATTTTTAACTTAATAATCCCTTAATGAATATGGCATAATCATTCACGATGGAGGTCTTCATTTATAGAAATTTCATTCTGCCCTTGGTGTGGTACAAAACTCCCGATGTCAAAAAGAGATTTATGGTTCGATTAACTCGAAGAATTGGGTTATGACGACCCTTTCGAGCAGGGCATAGTTATTAAGCTATCTGGTGCAATAGTTGAAGATCCAGCTGCCTTTTTTGGCTGCTTTTCTTATTGAAGTAACGGGGCAGTTTAGTTGAAGAAGGAATATTGGTAAAATGTGATGAGATATAAATAATTCAGGGGGAAGTATTGATGCGAGATAAAGAGTTGCTTGATATATTTAGCGAAATACTGATGAAGAGAGTCCGTGACGAAGCTATTGAACAGTGGGAAAAGACTATTCAGGGCGAGTTGAAAAGTCAAGAAAGCCAAAGATTACATAAACTAATATCTTCAAGCGGTCGAAGTGAATTGTTTAATGATTTAGTTCCTAAAATTGTTGATACTACTTTCCATCACTTATTATGGACTTTTGAACAAAATGAGTTGATTGATATTAACGTTTCAAACGGAGGTAGCCAACAAATAAGTATAAAAGAAATTAGTGATGGTTTAGCAGGTGAACTCTATACGGAAGATGGGTGGATTTCCCATTTCAGTGATAAGAACAAATCATATTCCTTCTTCAAGTAAACCAGCTAATAGTT